>CAYONK010000170.1:1412-8459 GCA_964405285.1 uncultured Ardenticatenaceae bacterium | reverse complement strand
CTGCGAGCATTCGCGGATGCGCGGCCAGTTGGGTGGGACGATTCTTAACGAGGGGCAAAGACGAACGGCCGTACTCATCGGCATCGCCGAGCGAATACCCAATTTCCGCGCCTCATAGCTGGCCGAGGCCACCACCCCCCGCGACTCCGGCTTGCCCCCAATCACCAGCGGGGCTGCGGCATCTTCCGGGTGGTCCAGCAAGTGGACGTTGACATAAAAAGCATCCATGTCCAGGTGAAGCACCGCCTGCGACCAACAGCCTACCGGATTCTCAACACCAAACACAGTCATAGAAGCGGTGGAAGAAAAAGAGCAGAGAACAGAGGTTTGAGATTAGAGAGCAGAGATTGGGCCAATCTCCAATCTCCAATCTCTACTCTCCATTCTCTAGTCCGACATAGCAATTTGGGCTTCGACCCGGCTAATCCCGCGCCCGACATCGCGGGCGAAGCCCACCACGTCAATGCGAGACAATATCCAGAGGCCACCTAATAGCCCCATCGCCTGAAAGACAAAAATCGCGCCATACCCAAAAGCCAACGGCGCGCCCAAACCCAAAATCAAGACGTCGCGCAGCAACCCGCCGAGGAAGGTACCCAACCCCTTGAAGAGCAGCACGGAGATAGACCAAAGCCCCAGGTAAGCGCCAGCCTCCTTGTCGGAGGTCATCACGGCCATCAGGCTGAGGCCGCCGAAGGTGAACACGCCAAAACCCGCGCCAAACACGACCAGGGCGACCTCGACCAGACGCGGCTGGCCAATAAAGGCCGTTGCCCCCAACAGCAGCATCCCCGCAGCCATCACCCCCAGGCCAACGCGGGCGATGATGGATTGCTTTTCCGGCGGCCGTTTGCGCCAGAAGATACCGCTGCCCACCAGGGTGATCACGGTGGCGGCCTGCCAATAGCTGTTAAAGCGGGTCGTCCGGCTGATAGGCAGATCGAACAATTCGCCGCCGAACGGCTCCAAAATGGCGTCTTTGGCCCAGGCCGACATGGTCGCCAGGGCGAGGAAGTAGAAGAAAAAGCGGGTGCGCCGGTCGCGCCAGATTTTGCTGAGGACTTCGCGGAAGGCGGGCGTGGAAGCTGGGGGGAAAACGGCCGTTTCCACCGCCCTCACCTCTTCCCGTTCCTGCCTACTGATCCGGCGTTCCGCCCCCCAAATCGAGAAGAACCAGAAGAAGCCGCCGATCCCCATCGTCGCCAGCACCATCTCCCAGAAAACGCGCTCCGTATACACCTCCATCCAAAAGCTAAAGGTGATCCCGCTGATGGCGAAGAAAATGATCAGCACCGTCTCCACCGTGCTAATCGCCAAACCCTGCTTCTCGCGTGGGGCCGAATCACGCACCAGCGCCAGATAAGGGCTGCCCGACGTGAGCGTCCCCATCCCATACATCAGCGACGAAGCCAACGCCAGCAGCCAGCCAAACACGTCGCTGGAATTCGCCCCCAGCCGCATCAGGCTAAAGCCCAACAGCGGCAGCGACAGCACCATCATGCTCCGGCCGATCCAGATGTAGGTGGTGCGCCGGTAGCCCAACAGCGGATGGGTGTCCGACAGATGGCCGGCCCACAAACTGAGCGGCGAAATCAGATAGCGCAGGGCAATGAGCAAGCCCACCGGCGTGGCCGGAATGCCGAAGTTGACGATCATCACCCGATTCCAGATGCTCGTTACCAGGATGTCGCCCATGGCCGAGCCAATGTGAAAGCTGCTCAGGCGCATCAGCCGCCAGAAAGTGAAAGGTTTATACAGTTGAGAGGTCGTCTGTGTCATGGGTATACCACGTCAGCCCACAATTTTGTTTTGGGCAGACCGGCGAGATTGTACCGCATTTCGTGGATGGGGGTGAATGAGGGTTAATTTGTTTGTTAGTTTGGTGTCTGGTGGCTACCAGCCACCAGACACCAGACACCAGCTACAACGGCCGTCTTAAAATATGCGTCGCAATCGTCGCGCCGCTGCCGCCGATGTTCTGCGTCATGGCGATCCGCGCCCCGTCAATTTGGGCCGCGCCGGCCGACCCGCGCAGTTGCATAGCCGCCTCGGCCAGTTGGTAGAGGCCGGTCGCCCCCACCGGATGGCCACGCCCTTTCAGGCCGCCCATCGTGGCAATGGGAATGTCGCCACCCGGCAAAATTGCGCCGGATTGGGCCAACCGCACCCCCTCGCCCCGTTCGGCAAAGCCACACGCCTCCAGCGACAAAGCGGCCATGATGCTGAACGCATCATGCAATTCAAACAAATCAATCTCGTCTGGTCCCACGCCTGCCTGGGCAAAAGCCCGCTTCGCCGACTGCTCGGCCGCTTTCAGCCAGAGCGCGTCCTCCCGGTCGTGGATGGCCAGGGTGTCGGTGGAGGAGGCGGAGCCGATCACCCGCACCGCCTGCGGCGCTTTGGCCGCCGGGACCAACAGCAGCGCCGCTGCGCCATCGCCAATGGGCGAAGCATCGTACAGGCTAATGGGGTCGGCGACGATCCGCCCTTTCTCGTAGGCGCGTTGGCTGATCGGTTCGCGGAAGAGGGCGTTGGGGTTTTTGGCAGCGTTGGCGTGAGCGTTGAGGGCGAATGGGGCGAAGTCGCCTCGACTGTAGCCATATTCGTGCATATAGCGCCGCATGATCAGGGCGTTCAGCCCGACAAAGGAGACGCCCTGGACCACTTCGTAATCGGCGTCGGCGGCGGTGGCTAAAGCGGCCGTCGTCTGGCGCAGGCCGGTCTCCGTCATCTTCTCCACGCCGATGATCAGGGCGGCTTCCATCTCGCCGCTGGCGACGGCTAGAATGCCCTGGCGCATGGCCGAGCCGGCCGAGCCGCAGGCCGCTTCCAGCTTCACCGCTTCGACGCCCCATTGCCCCAGGTAATCGGCGATGAGCGCCCCCATGTGGTGCTGTTGATTGAGCCGGCCGCTGGTCATATTGCCGACGAAGATGCCATCTACTTTGTTCAGGCCGGCGTCTTCCATCGCGGCCCGGCCAGCGGCGACAGCCAATTGGCGGATGGATAGCTCCCAATGTTCCCGCACCGGCGTCTGGCCGATGCCTAAAATTGCAACTTCTAACATATGGTATTCACCTCCGGGGTGAGTTTCAGCAGATCAAAAATCATTTGTTGATCCGCAGATTTCGCAGATTGGCGCAGATTTTTCTGATTCAATCGGCGAAATCTGCGTGAATCTGCGGATCAGTTTTTAATCTACTGAGTTTACCGTGTGGCAGCGTCAGAAACTATCAAAAACTGGCTGACAGCTATCGGATTGGCTGACAGAAGCAGCAATTCTCAATTTGGGCCTGATATTTGCATGGCTAGGTTTGTTGCCACGCTTTTCACGCTTAACTGTCATGCTGAGCGAAGCGAAGCATCCCTACGGCCTCGGATTTTCCAGAGGAACGGGATGCTTCGGAGGATCTCAGCATGACACATCTCTTGTTAAATTGAGAAGTGCTGTGACAGAAGGCAAGTTGTTGGTTTGTTAGTTGGCTGGTTTGTCGGTTGGTTAGGCTTGTTTCCAACCAACTAACTTAACCAACCGAACCAACCAACCTACAATTCAAGGGCGTAGGTCCAGCCGTAGGGGTCGGGCAAACGGCCGTTCTGAATCCCCGTCAGCTCGTTAAACAGATGGCGCGAGACTGGGCCGGGCTGGTAATCGTTGATGATATACTCCTCATCGCGGTAGCCGAATTTGCCCACCGGGGCGATGACCGCCGCTGTGCCGCAGCCGAAAACCTCGGTGATTTTGCCCGCTTTCAGGTCGGCCAGCATGTCGTGAACGTCTATGTCCGCTTCGACCGCTTCGTAGCCCAGGTCTGGGGCCAGCGTCAGCAGCGATTTGCGGGTGATGCCGGGCAGGATGCTGCCACTCAACCGGGGGGTGACGATCTGCTGCCCGCCGTAGACAAAGCAAATGTTCATCGCGCCGACTTCTTCGACGTAACGGCCGTTAATCGCATCCAGCCATAGCACCTGCGAATAGCCGTGCGCCTTCATCTTCTCGCTGACGAAGAGGCTGGCAGCGTAGTTGCCGCCCGTCTTGGCTGCCCCTGTGCCCCCTTTCACCGCCCGGCGATACTCGTCGGAGATGTAGACCGGGACGGGGTTGAAGCCTTCCTTGAAGTACGCGCCGACCGGTCCGACGATGACGTAGTGCAAATAGCTTTTGCTGGCGTGGACACCCAGGGCGGCGTCGGTGGCGATCATCGTCGGGCGGATGTAGAGGGTCGCGCCAGGCGCGTTGGGAACCCAATCCGCCTCCAACTCCACCAGTTTGGCGATGGCGGCCACGTGATCTTCCTCGTCCACGATAGGCATGACCATGCGTTGCGCCGATTCGTTAAAGCGGCGGGCGTTCTCCCAGGGGCGGAAGAGGTTGACGCCGCCATCGGGCCGACGGTACGCCTTCAAGCCTTCAAAGATTTCCTGGGCGTAGTGGAAAACGGCCGTTGACGGCTCCAACGTAAACGGCGCATACGGCCCGATCTGGGCGTCATGCCAGCCGCCATCAGGCGTATATTTCTGGGTAAACATGCGATTGCTGAACTTGTTGCCAAAACCGAAATCATCGGTCGGCGGGGATTTCATTTCAGCGGGGTCTAGGGGGGTGATTTTCAGGTCCATAACTCTCCGAAGTTTGAATTGTGAATTGTGGATTGTGAATTGTGAAGTTCTTACCAGCTACCAGTCACCAGCCACCAGCTACCGCCCTTCCAGGCGGCGGTGATAGGCGTGGTAGTCGGGGACGATACGGGCGTATTCTCCGGCCATCAGGGGCGAGGAGATGAGAAAATCGGCCGTCGCCCGGTTGGTGGCGACGGGGATATTCCAGACGGCCGCCAGGCGCAGCAGCGCCCTGATGTCGGGGTCGTGGGGCTGCGCTTCCAGCGGATCCCAAAAGAAGATCAGGCAGTTGATCTCTCCTTCCGAAATTTTGGCTCCGATTTGCTGATCGCCGCCAAGTGGCCCGCTTTGCAGCTTGTGGATAGATAAATCTAACTCTTGTTCGAGCAACCAGCCGGTTGTGCCGGTGGCATACAGGCGATGCCGGGTCAGGGCGTCGAGGTTGTAGCGAACCCATTCCAGCAATTCGTCTTTCTGATTATCGTGGGCGACCAGGGCTATCGCTTTTTCCGGGGGCATGGTGATTTTGGTCATTTCCATGCGGAAATTATACAGGGAAACGGCCGTTTCCGCACTTTGTCACAACGCCTCCTATCGTCTACTATAGGCCATCATGACGCCAATTCTGGGCCGAATAGGGCCGTATCTCATCTATAGCTACACCGTTTTCATCGGGCTGGGCATTTTGGCCGGGCTGGGCCTGACGGCGTGGCGGGCGCGGCAACGGCCGTTCTCCAATTGGTTCGACGCTGCTCTGGCCGCCCTGCTTCTGGGGCTGATTGGCGGCCGGATCGGCTTTGTCCTGGTGAATTGGGGCTATTTTGCGGAACGGCCGTTGCTCATCTGGCGTTTTGGGCAGGGCGGGCTGGTCTATCATGGGGCGCTGCTCGGCGGGCTGTTGGGGGTGTGGCTGTGGTGCGTGTGGCGGAAACGGCCGTTTGCCGCCTATGCCGATCTGTTCGCCCCCGGCCTGGCCCTGGCCACCGCCTTTGGCTGGCTCGCCTGCTGGCTGGCTGGCTGCGCCTACGGCCAGGAGACGACGCTCGGCCCCTTCGCCCTGGCCGCGCCGGATGAATTCGGCGTTTTTGCCGTGCGCTACGCCACGCAGATCATGGGGCTGGTTTGGGCAGTCATCGCCTTCCTCTTCGTCTGGCTGACGGCGCGGCGCTGGCGGCCGGGCCAACTCTTCTGGCTGACAGTGGCGCTGCTGTCGCTCGGCCGGGCGGCTATCAGCCTGTTGCGCGGCGACCCTGTCCCGCTCCTGAACGAAATCCGCCTGGACACCCTCTTAGACAGTGCCATCGCCCTGTTCGCTTTTTCCATGTTTATTCGCCATCGAAACGGTATGCCAAACAATTGATTCAACATTATGTCATGCTGAGCGCAGCGAAGCATCCCATTCCTCTCGTCAGGCCATTATCTTTGCCACAGCGCAAGCCGTCGGGATTCTTCGGGCTTCGCCCTCAGAATGACGGATAATTAGGATAATTAATGGAGACGTTGCAATGCAACGCCTCACCAGCGATAATCAAAAGCAATGAACGAAGAAACCAACAATCAATTTTGGGAAGAAGTCCCGGAAGGGCACAAAGCAGGGTTCGTCACCCTGGTCGGCCGGCCGAACGTGGGCAAAAGCACCCTGTTCAACGCCTTCATGCAGCAAAAGCTGGCCATTGTCACTCCCCGGCCGCAAACCACTCGCCAACGGCAGCTTGGCATCATCACCCAGCCAGAATACCAGGCCATCTTCATAGACACCCCCGGCCTGCTCAAACCGCGCCATAAGCTGGACGAATTCATGGTGCAGACAGCCAACGAAGCGCTGTCCGACGCCGACGTGATCGTTTTCCTGGTGGATGGGGGTGAAATGCCCGGTCCCGGCGACCGGATCATCGCCGAGCAGTTGGCCGCCCTGGGCGAATCGGCGCAGGTTATCCTGGCGATCAACAAGGCGGACCAGATGAAAGCCGACCAGGTAATCCCGCACAGCGAGGCGTACCGCACCCTGCTGCCCGACGCGCCCTGGATCGTCTTCTCCGCCGCCAGCGGCGCGGGACGGGATGAACTGTGGGAATTGATTATCGCCGCGCTGCCGGAGAACCCGCCCTATTACCCGGCCGATCAGATCACCGACCTGTTCGTGCGCGATCTGGCGGCGGAGTTGATTCGAGAGCAGATTTTGCTGCAACTGCGCGACGAGATCCCGTATGGAACGGCCGTTGCCATCCAGGAATTCAAAGAGCGGGAGAACGGCGTCACCTACATCAGTGCCAACATCTACGTCGAGCGCGAAGCCCACAAACCAATCCTGATCGGGGCAAAAGGGCAGCAGTTGCAACAAATTGGGTCCGCAGCGCGTAAGGAAATCGAAACCCTTGTCGAAGGTAAGGTGTTTCTAGAATTGTGGATCAAAATCGAACCAAAATG
>CAYONK010000170.1:0-1402 GCA_964405285.1 uncultured Ardenticatenaceae bacterium | reverse complement strand
GGCGCTGCGTCGTTTGGGGTATAGCAGCGGATGAAGCCAGTTGCCAGTTGCCAGTCGCCTGTGACCAGCCACAGGCAACCGGCCACAGGCAACCGGCAACCAGAGGCCATTATGTCTACTTACAAAGCAGATCACGATCCCCGGCGACGGGAATTTTTGCGGACGGCGGCGTTGACGACGGCGGCAGCGGTCGCCAGCGGCGCGGGCGTAGCGGCGGTGACACGGCAGGCGGCGACCGCTCCCACGGTGATGACGGTGGCCCCGACAACGGCCGTGTGCCCCCCCCGCCCCCCCCCCCCCCAACCCCCCCGCCGGGGCGGCCTCTTCGCCCGGCTGACGTCCGCCCAGGCGGAAAACGTCCGCCTGCAAGCGGAACTGGATGCTGCCCGGCGCGATCTGGCGGCTTTTAGCCAGAGCCAGGGCGGGCAGACCGGGCAGATCGAGACGCTTTCCATGCAGTTAGAGGGGGCCAATCAGCAAATCGGCCTGATGGCCGGGTTGGTCGCTTTGTATGAGCAGATGGATGGGGTGGATGTGGCCGGTCTGCTGGCGGGGGGCGTAACGGCCGTTGCCGACTCCCTTAACAACCTGGCCGGAAAAGCGCCCACCCTGGCCGAAGGCATCGCCATCAGCCAGTTAGCCCTGGCGGAACTGGACGAGCAAATCCCGCTGCTGCAAAACGGCCGGGGCTGGCTGGCCGCGCAGCAGAGCAAGCTTCAGGGCTACTTCGCCACCCTGGAAGAGCGGCTGCGCGGCGCGGTGGAGCGGGTTGGCTCCTTTTTGGAGATGGTCAACCAATGGTTCCAGGACATGCGTAAATGGCTGCCTTTCAACTTAGGCGAGCGGGCGGCCAACATCATGGAGGCGGCCACTACCCTGCTCAACGAGACGCCCCACACCATCAGCGGGCTGGATACCAACGTCGCCGGGCCATTGGATTTACTCTTGGCGAAAGATGAGGGGGACGAGGTGCGCCTGCGCCGCCGCCTGATCAAACCGCTGCGCGAGCAACTCATCACGCCGGCGCAGGCGTTGGCCGAGGAGACCGGGCAGGTGAAGCTGGCGTTCCAGGAGAAGGTGGCAGGGCCATTGGAAACGGCCGTTGCCCAACGCCAACAACTACGCGAACAAATCGCCAATTACCGGCAAGAACACCAATTGTAGGGGCAGGCCTTGTGCCTGCCCTCTTGTACCAGTGCTTGCTCTATTGGGCGACCACAAGGGTCGCCCCTACTTATGTCGGCGGCTTATCCAACGGCGGCGCGACGGCCAGAAAATCGTGGGCAAAGCGGGGGGCGAAATTGTGAATCAGCGTCTCCACCCGCTCCTGCTCATGCGAAGCGACAATCAACCCGGCGTGATGCGCTTTATTCAGCCGGAAAACAATCTCCGGCTCCCAATA
>CAYONK010000169.1:0-8465 GCA_964405285.1 uncultured Ardenticatenaceae bacterium | reverse complement strand
CTTCGGGGGAAACGAAGGTGATCGGGCAGTCGAATTGGGACAGGCCATAGCCCAGGGAGTGCATGGTGCGCATCCGCATATCGCCAACAGCCAACCATTTCAGGCCGTCAATGCGCCCTTTTTCGCGCATGACAGTGTAGAGGTCGGTGAGGATTTGGGTGGGATGTTCGCCCCAGCCGTCGCCGCCGTTGATGATCGGCACGCTGGACCATTTGGCCGCTTCGTGGGGAGCGCCTTGCTGGAAGTGACGCATCACAATCACGTCGCCGTAGAACTCCAGCATCTTGACGGTATCTTTAATGGTCTCCTGGTAGAAGTCGCCAGCGCGGGTCATTTTGGCATCGGAGAAGCCGGTGACGCTGCCGCCGAGGCGGATCATCGCGGCTTCGTGGGCCAGGCGGGTGCGGGTGGAGGGTTGGTAGAAGGCGGTGACGAGGGTCTTATCCTTCAATAAATCACTGTTGCGACGATTGCGGGCGATGGGTTCCAACTCCTCGGCAATCTCAAAGACGCGGAAAAACTCTTGACGTTCAAAATCTTTTAGGGACAAAATATCCCGGCCTGCAAAACTTCTCATGATCTTTCTCCTTGTATGTGAATTCACTATTTAACAATCTGCCGCCGGATGAGCCGTAGGCGTAGCAAGTCATCGCGGAAGCAGGAAGTTGACTTGATAATGGCGACGTTATCGTCGTTGTAACCGATTTCGTAGAAGGAAATGAGTGGGGTGTTGGGTTGGACGCCCAAATGAGTAACTAATTCATTGGCCGCCAGGGTGGGGACGATTTCGGAAAGGTAGTGGTTGAGGTGCTGACGGCCGTTTTCCCACAAAAACGTATACACCGGCAGCCGCAAATCATCCGGGTTGTAGCCATCGCTGAACAGGTGGGCGGGGATGTGGTTGTAGGCCAGAATTACCGGCTGCTCATCCGCCAGAAACAGCTTTTTTACTTCCAGGATGGGCGTCTCCGGCTCCAGGCCCAGCGCTTCGGCTACCTCCGGCGGGGCAGGGCGGATGGCGTGGTCAAGAATGCGGATGCGGGGGGTGTAGCCATGGTCGGCCAGCATCTCTTCGTAGGACCAGATTTCATCCAGCGGGGATTTGATCTGTAAGCCCGCTTCGTTGATGTAGGTGCCGGACCCTTGTTTGCGGAAAACCACTCCCTCGTTCTCCAGGCGGCTCAGGGCGTCGCGGATGGTGGTGCGGCTGACGCGCAAATCGGCCGCCAGATCGGTTTCGGACGGGATTCGACCGTCGCTAAAGGCATCATCCAGAATCATCTGTTTGATGTGGAATTTGGCCTGTTCGGTTAGAGAAGGGGTTCGCTTGAGCATTTTTTCGTATTATCGTAAGGTTGTCTTGTTGTATGGTTGTATGACGAATTTTAGCAGGGGCAACGGCCGTTCGTCAAGCCAACCCTATCGCGCCCCAGGCAGGAACCGATGGCAACGTGACATTTATCAGGGGAAACTGGTGACATCTGTCACCTCGTTGCGGCCGGGGTCGAGATTTCAATTGACGATTTTTGTTGGCTGACTACAATCTGATTTATTATTCAGATTATGAATAATCATAAACTGACTATTAAGAGTGTTTCAATGCTTGAGCTTGCATTACTGGGGTTTCTCCGCCATCAGCCGCAACATGGTTATGGGATTTACCAACAATTGAGCGACCCGGCCGGATTGGGGCCGGTGTGGCATTTGAAATTGAGCCAGCTTTACGCCCTGCTGCATAAGTTGGAAACCGCCGGTTTTGTTGCCAGCACGCTGGAACCGCAGGAAAACCGGCCAGCGCGTAAGCTGTTTCATCTCACTCTGACCGGAGAGGAGGTGTTTGTGGCCTGGGTGGAGCGGGCGGTGGAAAACGGCCGTTCTCTACGCCTGGAATTCCTCGTCAAACTCTACTTTGCCCGGCAAGAAGGCCAGGAAACCGTCGCCCGGCTGTTGGCCGCCCAACAAACTCGCTGTCAGGAATGGCTCGATACCGAGGCGTCTTTGGCGGCGGATGAAGGGGAAAACGGCCGTGTCTATGGCCGTCTCGTCCATCAATTCCGCCAGGGCCAGATCGAGGCCATGATTCATTGGTTAACTTTTTGTTGTGCGGAGGTAAGAGAGGATGCGTAAACTGTGGTATCTGCTAGTTGCCCTTTTTCTGGTAGCGTGTGGTGGAACCCAAAACATCAGCACAACAACCGGAGAAGCGCTCACCGGGGACTTGATGGTATTTGCTGCCGCTTCCCTGAATGACGCATTTAATGAAGTAGGGAGCGAATTCACTGCGCAAAATCCCGGCGCAACTGTCACCTTTAACTTCAGTGGCTCTTCCCAACTGGCTACCCAGCTGTTGGAAGGGGCGCAAGCGGACGTATTTGCCTCGGCCAACGAACGACAGATGCAAGTCGTCGTCGAAGGAGGAGAAATTGCGCCGGATGCGCCGCAGCGCTTCGCCAGCAACCGGCTGGCTGTCATCGTCCCGGCTGACAATCCGGCCGGAATCACCGCCCTGGAAGATTTAGACCAGCCCGGAATCCTTCTGGTGTTGGCCCTGCCCGGCGTCCCCGCGCGCCAATACACCGACGACATTGTGGCGAATCTGGGTCCAGACTTCAGCGGCGCTTTTTACGCCAATCTGGTGTCCGAAGAAGAAAATGTGCGGCGGGTTGTCACGAAAATCGCTCTGGGCGAAGCGGATGCCGGGTTGGTGTATACCTCTGACGTCACACCCGACGTTGCCAACCGGGTGCGGCAAATCTCTATCCCCGACGAACAGAACGTTGTCGCCCTCTATCCCATCGCCCCTCTGGCCACTGCGCCACAGCCTGAACTGGCGGAGGCATTTGTCCAGTTTGTCTTGAGTGATGCCGGGCAGGAAATCCTGGCTCGTTGGGGAGTTGGGCCTCGGTGACGCTGCCTTGAGCCACCCTTCTGCCCCGCCGCGCCGCGAATGGCTGCCGCGGACGGCCACCGCCCTGGCCGGGTTGATGGCCTTATTGCTCATCTTGCCGGTCGTGGCCTTGTTTTGGCGTGCGATTGGCTTGAGCGCGGCGGGCCTTTCGCTAACCGCCCGGCCCATTTTGCTGGCGTTGGGGTTGAGTTTGGGCACAACGGCCGTTTCCCTCATCCTTGTCATCCTCCTCGGCACGCCCCTGGCGCTCATCCTGGCCTACCGCGAATTTCCCGGCAAAAAGCTCCTGGCCGTTTTTGTCGAACTGCCCATCGTCATGCCGCCGGTAGTGGCCGGTCTGGCCTTGTTGGCTGCCTTCGGCCGACGGGGGTTGATCGGCGCGCCGTTACTTACGCTCGGCATCAGCCTGACCTTTACCTGGTGGGCGGTCGTTTTGGCGCAAGTATTCGTCTCTGCCCCTTTCTACATTCGCGCTGCGCAAGGCCGCTTCGCCGCCCTGCCGCGCGATCTGTCCGAAGCGGCCAGCATTGATGGAGCCAACGAGTGGCAAACCTTTTGGCAGGTGATTGCACCGCTCAGCCGCCCGGCTTTGTTGTCCGGCCTGATTGTAAGTTTGGCGCGCGCCCAGGGTGAATTTGGCGCGACAATTCTTTTTGCCGGAAACCTGGCCGGGCGCACGCAGACAATGCCCTTGCTGGTCTATGGCGCACTGGAACGTGACCTGGCGGCGGCTTACGTCACCGCGATCATTCTATTGGCTTTGGCGGGGCTGGCGCTGTTTGTGGCCCGCTGGCTGGCCCGTCTGGATGATTCGTTGGCCGACCCTCTGGCAACCTCTTAAGACCTGACAGGTTGTGAAAAATCTGTCAGGTCTAAACGGCTTCCGACATTTACCCAATTTCGACCAACAACTGTTCGCGTAAAACCGATTGATTCTCGCCTACCGGCAGCGCATTCACCCGGCCGTCGCGTGGGGCGCGAATCTCGTTCTCCATCTTCATCGCTTCCAGGATGAGCAGCGGCTGCCCGGCCTGGACGATCTGCCCCTCCTGCACCATCACGCGGGTGATCAGGCCGGGGATGGGCGCTTTGATCCGGCCGTCACCGTTGTTGAGCGGCGCGGTAGATAGCGCTGCCCGGTCGCGCACGACCAACTTGTGCAGGCCGCCATATGCCTTGATCCACTCCAGCCGATGGTGGAAGGTGACTTCATAAGGACGGCCGTCTACCACCAACCATTCCAGGTCAGCAAACGCCGCGTCTACCTCCGGCATCAAGATAGAGACCGGCTCCCCATTCACCAACAGCGTAAAGCTGGACTCATTCTGCGGCAAGACATCCGCTTCGATTTCATACAGTTGATCGTCAATTTTGACGGCTAATTTGTGCATAACAACCTCCAAAATGGGGAATGCGGAATGATGAATGGACTAGCCACCAGTCACCAGCCACCAGCGACTACTCCGGCAGCCTCCGGCTGTCGCGGTGCCAGGCGTTGAGGGCGCGGGGTGGGACGGCCGGCCGGAACATCTGGTTGCGCCGTACGTAGAGCATGGCGGCGATGACGGCCAGATCGCGGAAATAGGTTTCGCGTTGTGGGTCGCAGCGGAATTCGTGGGTGAGGGAGTCGGTGTCGTAACGGCCGTTTGCAAACTCCCGCGAACACAACACATGCTGCAACAGGGGCAGGTTGGTCGGCGTGCCGGTGATCTGAAAATCCTCCAGCGCCCGCCGCGTCCGCGCCAGGCAGCTTTCCCGGTTGTTTCCCCAGACCGTCAGTTTGGCGATCAGCGAATCATAACGGGCGGGCACGTTGCAGTGGCTATAAACGTAGGTGTCAATCCGCGCCTCCGGGCCGGTGGGGAAGCGCACCCGCCCCAATGGGCCGGGGTTCGCCAACCGCCGCCAGGGGTCTTCGGCGTGGACGCGGCAGAGCATCGCCCAACCATCAAACCGCACCGATTCTTGGGCGTGGCGCAGCCGCTCCCCGGCGGCGATGCGCAGCTGCTCTTCCACCAAATCCAGGCGGGTGAGCATCTCTGTCAGGACATGTTCCACCTGAATCCGCGCCTTGATTTCGGTGAAGTAATAGTTGCCTGCTTTGTCTACCAGGAATTCCACTGTCCCGGCGTTTTCGTAGTTGAAGAGGCGGGCGATGGCAACGGCCGTTTGCCACATCCCCTCCCGCTGCGCCTGCGTTAAGGATGGGGCGGGCGCTTCTTCCACCACCTTGCGGCTGCTATATTGCAAAGAGCCTTCCCGTTCGCCCAAGTGGATAACGTGCCGCTGCTTGTCGGCCAGAATTTGCACCCCAATCTGGTGGGCGGGCAAAATCGCCTTTTCCAGATAGACGCGCCGGTTGCCAAAAACCATCTGCGCTTCTACCTGCGCCCGCTTCACCGTCTCTTGCAAATGTTCCGGCGTTTTCACCAACCGTTCGGCCGCCCCCCGCCCGCCGCTGCACGATTTGACGATGAGCGGGTAGCCCATCAAATCGGCGGTCACGTCCAGGGCGTTCATATCCCCTTCGTCGAAGGTGACGGGGGCGTAGTCAATCACCGGGAAACCGGCGGCGCGGACCCTGGCCAGGGTTTCGAGTTTGTTGCGTAGGGTTTGCAGAACGGCCGTTCCCGGCCCCACAAACGCAATCCCCGCCGCCGCGCACGCGGCCGCAAAGCCCGGCTCCTCCGCCAAAAAGCCATAGCCCGGATGAATTGCCTCCGCCCCCCGCTCCTGAGCGATCCGCAAAATCGCCTCCTGGTCCATAAACCCCTGCGGCGACTCCAACAGCACGCACTCATCCGCCAGCCGCACATGCCGCGACCCCATATCCGGCGCTTCATACAGGGCAATCGCGTGAATCCCCATCTCCCGACACGTCATCACAACCCGCGCCGCAATCTCCCCCCGATTGGCGATCATAATTTTCTTGAACATAGCTTTACCTCAGTCGGACAGTCTGGTAGTCGGACAGTCTGGTAGTCGGATAGTCTGGTAGTCGGGTAGTCGGGTAGTCGGGTAGTCGGATAGTCCAACGACTCGACTACAAGACTACCAGACTACTCGACTACCAGACTACATTGGCGAAATGCCGTGCTTCTTCGGCGCATGGCGCTCCCGTTTGGAGAGCGTCACTTCCAGGGCGCGGATCAAGATGCGGCGCGTCTCTTTTGGTTCGATCACGTCATCAATCAGGCCGCGCGCCGCCGCCACGTAGGGATTGTTAAACTTGCGCTCATAATCCTGCACCAACTCCTCCCGCTTGCCCTTCTCATTCTCCGCCGCCTTCAACTCGCGCCGGAAGAGGATATTCACCGCACCCTCCGCGCCCATCACCGCAATTTCCGCGTTCGGCCAGGCGTAGATCAAATCACCACGCAGCCCCTTGCTGCTCATCACGCAGTACGCCCCGCCATAACTCTTGCGTAAAATGATCATCAACTTAGGCACAGTCGCCTCGCTGTAGGCGTAGATCATCCGCGCCCCATTGCGGATGATGCCGCCATACTCCTGGTCCGTGCCGGGCAGGAAGCCAGGCACATCTTGCAGCGTCAGAATGGGGATGTTGTAGGCGTCGCAGATGCGGATGAAATGGGCTGCTTTGATCGAGGCTTTGATGTCTATACAGCCGGCCAGCACCATCGGCTGGTTAGCGACGATGCCGATCACCCACCCATTCAGCCGGGCGAAGCCGACGACCATGTTCTCCGCCCACAATTGATGCACCTCGAAAAAGGCCCCATCGTCCACAATGCTGTTGATGACCTGATGCACATCATACGGCTTGTGCGGGTCGGTCGGCACGATTTTTTCCAATTCCGGGCAAAGCCGTCCCGGATCGTCCACCGGCGGCACGTAGGGCGGGTCTTCTTTGTTGTTAGAGGGCAGGTAGCTGAGTAACTGCCGCGTCCGGTTGAGACAGGCGCGGTCGTCGGGGGTGAGGAAGTGGCAGACGCCGCTCTCGTGACTGTGGATCAGGCCACCGCCCAAATCTTCCAGGCTGACGTTCTCTTGCATCACCGATTTGACCACATCCGGCCCGGTGATAAACATGAAGCTGTTCTGCGTCATGAAGACGAAATCGGTGAGGGCGGGGGAGTAGACGGCCCCGCCAGCGCACGGCCCCATGATCAGGGAAAGCTGCGGGATGACGCCGGACGCTTCGCAGTTGGCGTCGAAGATTTTGGCGTAACCGCCCAGGCTATCTACGCCTTCCTGAATACGCGCCCCACCGGAGTCGTTGAGGGCGATGAAGGGGGCGCCATATTGCAAGGCCATGCGCATCGCTTTGACGATTTTGTTGGCGTGCATCTCGCCCAGCGAGCCGCCCATCACGGAAACGTCTTGGGCGGCGATGAAGACATGACGGCCGTTTATCAAGCCAAAGCCCGTCACCACCCCATCGCCATAACGGGAGCCTTTGCCCCCCAGATAGCTCTCGTAGCGGGGCAGCACCAGGGAATCAATTTCTTCAAACGTGCCGGGGTCGAACAACAGGTCAATACGCTCGCGGGCGGTCAGCCGCCCTTTGCTGTGCTGCCGTTCCGTATCGGCCGCCGTCCCCTGCGACTCCTCGCGCCGCTGGCGCAAATCGTGCAAGTAGTCATCCATGTCTCGTATCATGATCGCTCCGATTTAGTCTTGTAGTCTTGTAGTCTTGTAGTCTTGTAGTCTGGTAGTCTTGTAGTCTAGCAGTCCGACTACTCGACTACCAGACTATCCGACTATCCGACTATCCGACTATCCGACTACCCGACTACCCGACTACCGTCAGGACAAAATTGTTCCAGGTGCGCCACCAGCCGGTGAGGGCGGGGGCGGGATGGGGCAAACGGCCGTTATCCCCTCTCACACTAAAAGGCAGCCAGCTTAACGGCCGTTTCGCCACCGGCTCGATCAGGCATTCGACGGCGCGGGTATCCACCGTCAGCCCCAAGTGCAGCGCTTTCAGAGTCGCTTCTTTGGCGCTCCAAACGGCCGTTATCAGCACATCCCGCATCCCTTCATCCGCCCGATTCACCCGTTCACACTCCGCCCTCGTAAAATAATCCGCCGCAAAACCATCCGGCCGGGCCTCCACCCATTCCAGGTCGGCGCCCAGGGGGCATAACGGCCGTTCCACCACCGCGCAAAACGCATGCCCCCGCGAATGACTGATGGACAGCGAGACCGGCAACTGGCGACTGGTCATTGACCATTGACCATTGACCATTGACAATTGACAATTCACCACCGGATCACCTTTATCGCCGTTGCTCACCTCAATCGCTGCCAGCGGCAGTCTGGCGTCCACCACCGTCTGAATCAACTGCTTGGCCGTCAACCGTCCGAGCAGCCAATCCTGCCGCCGCTTCGCTGTCTTCAACGTCGCCAGCTTCGCCGCCTCCGCCGGATGCAGCCAGCTATCCAGCCCCGCATCGTCGGCCAGTTCCGGGCAATCGCTTGCGGATTGTATGAGCCAATGAATCATGGTAGTCGAGTAGTCTTGTAGTCGTTAGTCTTGTAGTCGTTAGTCTGGTAGTCGTTAGTCTGGTAGTCGTTAGTCTGGTAGTCGTTA
>CAYONK010000168.1:6561-8528 GCA_964405285.1 uncultured Ardenticatenaceae bacterium | reverse complement strand
CGGTCTGGCCGAGGAATTCGGGCAGGCCGCTGAGGGCCAGGTTGAGTTTGGCGGTACAGCCGCGATAGATGATGTTGCGGGCGGCGCGCATGAAGCGCGGCCCCAATCGCTGCGGCCCGACCAGCTTGAAGAGGGTATGGCGCGGGCTGGCGTTGGAGAGAATGGCGCGGGCGCGGATTTCCGCGCCGTCGGCCAGGCGGACGCCGGTAGCCTGATCGTTGTCGTCCAGCAAGATGTGCTGAACGGCCGTTCCCGTCCTCACCTCCGCTCCATACGCCTGGGCCGCGCTGGCCAGGCTGGCCGAAAGTTGACCCAGACCGCCGAGGGGATAACGGCCGTTCATAAACCCATTGGCGTGCCGGTAGAAAAAGAGCAAGGTCGTGCCCGCGCTGCGCGGCCCCAGTTGATGGCCGATCAGCCCATCCACCGCCAACGTGCCCTTCAATAGGTCGTCTTCAAACCATTCATCCAGGTAATCGCTGAGGGCCAGGGGCAGGACGCGCAGGAACTCCATCATCTCCCGGTCGCCCAGCCGCTTCAACTGCCAGCCGATTTTGCCCCAACTGGCGGCGTCGTTCAGGTCCAGAGCCATCAGGTCGGGCGGGGTCTGCGCCATGATCTCGCCCCAGACGGCGGCGAAGCGGCTGACTTGCCGGACGAAAGCGGGGTAGCGTTCGGCGTCGCGCGGGCTGCGGCGGGCGATGGATTCCGTGGCTTTGTTCTCGTCACGCCAGAGGGTGAGAGGATGATGGGGGTGGGGGTGGAAAACGGCCGTTGCCCCCTCCCGAAACTCCAGCCCGTGCATCTTCAAAAAAAGCTCCTGCACCATCTGTTCCGGAAACAACCCCGCGTCCGGCGCGCCCGCATCCACCCGGAACCCCGGCCACACCTCCTCCGTCGCCGCCGCCCCGCCCAGCGCATCGCGCTGCTCTACCAGCAACACTTTCTGGCCCGCTTTCGCTAAATAAGCTGCTGCAACCAGCCCATTGTGCCCGCCACCAATGACGATTGCGTCATATTGTTCTTGCATGTCGTTTGCCTTCTACGTTTGCTAGAGAACTGCCGCTACGGGAAATAGCGATAAATGTCTTTGCGGTGTAAGATGCGCACAAAGACAACCTCATCGGCATTTACTTCAAGCCCAATTCGGTAATCGCCGAGTCTGATCCGATAAAATGTTTCGTGCCCTTGCAGTTTGCGTAAACTTGAGATGCTTTGCAGATCATCGGCTGCTTTTACTTCGTCAATTGTTTCTCCAATGAGTTGTTGCAGACGTTTATCTCTGATCCGTTTTAGATCACGGGCAAAGCTTGTCTCGAACAAGATTTTCACGCCTTGTCCTCCAACAGCGCCCTGATTTCTGCCTCTGTCACATAGTCGTGTTGTCTTCCTTCACGTATTGCGCGGGCCATACCTGTTTCTTCTAAGGCTTCCACCATTAATTCCAGGAAGAGGTCATGTTGTTCCTGGACCATCTCTATAACGATTTCTTTCAGCAGCCTTTTGGCCTGCTTTTCATCAATGGTCAGTTCCATATTCTCATCTCCAGATGCAACATTCAAGTGAGCCGGGAGGCCAATGCACGTTATGGCCGATCTCTCAACTTGTTTAAATCAATCTCCAGGTCAACCGCGCCTTTGTGCTTCTTGAGTGTGGTCTCTTCAAATGAAACCTGAAGCGACAAGATGTGTTCCCGAAGCGCTTGATTCATCAATGATTGGTAGTTGCCACCTCCAGTGGCCTCAACTTGGGCGCGAAACCATTCGATGATATCGTTGTCTAGCCAGATGGTGATTTGCGTTTGGTGTGCTGATGTTGGATCAATCGCCCCTCGTGTTCCCTTGCTGAAATCATACTCCTCTTTCATCTTGCACACTACAATCTATCTTTCAACATTTCAAAAGCGGCCAACTGTCCGGGGGCGCCCATGATGCCGCCGCCGGGGTGGACGCCGGAGCCGCACTGCC
>CAYONK010000168.1:0-6551 GCA_964405285.1 uncultured Ardenticatenaceae bacterium | reverse complement strand
CTTTGATGGGGGTGCGGTATTTGGCCCAGCCGGCCGCCGGCCGCAAAAAGAACAACTGCGATAAACTCAGTTCCCCCTGGAAAATGTTGCCCTGGGTGAGGCCGATCATCTCTTCGATGTCCACTGGCGTCAGCACTTGCCGGTGGAGGATGATCTCTTTGAGGTTGGGTATGTATTCGCTGAGCGTGTCAATCACGGCGTCGCCGAACGCTTCCCGCTTTTCGTCGCTCCAGCCGCCATTCAGGTCGTAGGGGGCGTATTGGACGAAGCAGGACATGACGTGTTTGCCGGGCGGGGCCATATCGGGGTCTATGACGGAGGGGAGGATGCAGTCTATATACGGCCGTTTACTAAACTCCCCATACTTCGCCTCATCATACGCCCGCTCAATGTAATCGATGCTGGGGCTGATGGAGATGGCTCCGGCCAGATGGCGGCCGGGGCCGGGCATGCAGGTCAGGTCGGGCAGGGCGTCGAGGGCCAGGTTGACTTTGCCGGAGGAGCCGCGTGTGTTGAAGTTGCGGATGGATTCGACGAGATCCGTTGGCAGTTGGTTGGGGTCTACCAGTTTGAGGAAGGTGAGCTTGGGGTCCAGGCTGGAGGCGACGGCGTCGGCGTAGAGTTCGTCGCCATTTTCCAGGGCCACGCCGACGGCCCGATTGTTCTTGACGATGACCTGGGCGACCGGGGCGTTGCAGCGAATTTCCGCGCCAAAGGCTTCGGCGGCGCGGGCGATGGCGTCGGCCACGCCGCCCGTACCGCCTTTGGCGAAGCCCCAGGCGCGGAAGGCTCCATCAATCTCGCCCATGTAATGATGCAGCAGGACGTAGGCCGTGCCCGGCGAGCGCGGCCCCAAATAGGTGCCGATGATGCCGCTGGCCGACATCGTGCCCTTGAGCGGGTCGGACTCGAACCATTGGTCGAGGAAGTCGGCGGCGCTCATGGTCATCAGTTTGGCCAGCAGGTAAAGCTGCTCTTCGCCTAGATTGAGGAAGTGGCGGGCCATGTCCAGCAGGCTGAGCCAGTCGGTGGGATTGAAGGAAGTGGGGTCGGGCGGGACCATGCTGAGGATGTATTTGACCGCTTTGGCCATGTGGTACATGGAACGGCCGTAGTCGTCATACGCCCCGGCGTCGCGTTCGGAGTGGCGGGCGATGTCGCGCAGGCTGCGGTGATGGTCGCCGTCGCGGTAGAGGGAGTCGCCGTTAGGCAGGGGGGTGAGGGTGCTTTCCAGCGGCAGGATGGTGAGGCCGTGCCGGGGAAGCTGCAAATCGCGCACGATATCCGGCCGCAGCAGGCTGACGACGTAGGAGAAGACGGTGTATTTGAAGCCGGGGTAGAGTTCTTCGCTGACGCTGGCCCCGCCGACCAGGTAGCGTTTTTCCAGGACGAGGACTTTTTTGCCGGCTTTAGCCAGGTAGGCCGCCGTTATCAGCCCATTGTGCCCGCCGCCGATGATGATTGCGTCGTATTGTTGTTTCATAGGTCGAAGACTCCGGGTTTACAGATCAAGGAGGGCAAGTTGCCAGACCATTGGCGTAGCAATCTGGCCTTGAAATTGCGCCAATTCTTCAAGCCTGCCCAATTCATCCGCCAGGGTGGAGATGTCGAGTTGAGCCAGAATTTTGGCGGTGATGGCGCGTTTGGCATCCCAAAAGATGAGCGATTGGTAGAACTGCTGCGCCGGTTCGGAATTGAGTAAGTCGGCCAGTAGGTTGGCTTCGGCTTCGCTTTGGCAGGGCAAGAAGTAGCAGGTGTCGTCCAAGACGACTGGTTTGCCGTTCTGTGGCCCGACGACGACGAAATCGAGCTGTTTGTAGAGGCCGGAAATCGCTACTTTCCAGGGGGCGAAGGTGTATGGGCCGACGCCGAAGATGGAGAAGCGGGGCCGCTGGCGGTAGATGGCGCTTTTTCGGCCGTCTAATAAATCGGCGTGTTCTTCGAGATAGGCCCAGGTTTTGGGCGCAAGTTGGCGCATAGGGCGGGTGCTTTCTCCAACTTCTTGCTGAGTGACAAGCATCCAAAGGGGAGCGCGATTTTCACTCGCTCCGGCAATGTCGGAGCTTTTCAGCATGGGGTAGAGATGGGTTTCCTCTAGTTCGATGATCTCACCCAATTTGTTGGCGTAAGCGCCGTTGACGCGCTGGAGTTCCATGACGCTGGCGCAGTCGTGTTTGACGCCGGAGCGCCAGCGGTAGGTTGCGTTTCCCTGGTTTTGCAGATGCTGCCAGCGGTCATAGAGGGGGGTGTTGGCGATTAAACGGCCGTTCCAATACCCAATCTCCGCCACCGCCAAATCAGCCGAAAAATCAGCGTAAACGGGGCAGGTTGTTCTGGCGGCCGGGCGGCTCGTGTCATATAGGAACAGGCAGGCGTCTACCGCTGCGCCGAAGACTTGCTGGGCGTCGAAGAGGCGGAGTTGGGCGGAACCGGTTCGCGTGTCATCTTGCCAGAGGTGGGTGAGGAGTTTGCGGGCAACGGCCGTTTTGCACAGCATCGCCACGACCCCTGGCCGGTCCCGCACCCAGTCTACCATCTGCAACAGCATCCACTCAGAAATGTCGAAATTGCTGGAACCGGTGATCGCTTCGATACCGCTCTGGTTTTGGAAATTACTTTTGGGGGGCAGATTATCGCTGCCAATGGCTGATAGCCCGGCGTTTGTTACCCAGGGTGGATTGCCGATGATCAGCAGCGGATCGGGCAGTCGGGCCAGTAGACTTTGCCAATCCAGCGCAAAAAGGTCGGCGTGGATCAGTTCAAGGTTGGTATTTTGCTGTCTGAGTGAGTCGAGGTAGGCGCGGTTGATTTCGACGCCAACGGCCGTTTCCACTGACTCAAATTCCGCCATAGAAGCCAGCAAAAAGTGACCCAGGCCGCAAGTTGGTTCCAAAACCGAGGCAGGGGCAATGCCTTGCGAGGTTAGGAAAGCGCAAACCTCGCGGGCAAACCAGAGCGGTGTCTGGAAATCGCCGTATACCACCTTGCCATCGGTGACGCCGTACAAATTTGGCTCGGCGTGGGTGGATTCAACCAGGGCAAAGGCTTTGGCCTCCGCGCATAACCGTTCGATAGTTAGATTGGGTTTCATCAGGCTCTTTAGACCCCAGGGGTTTTGGAAACCCCTGGGGTCTCTTGTTAATCTCTCTTCTGCGGCGGGTCGTAAAACGGCGTCTTCACCACCTTCGCCCGCACCCGCTCGCGGCTGTACTCCACCGTCACTTCCATTTCGATGGGCGTGCCGGGCGCGGCGTAAGGGGTTAGCACTGTGCCGATGGCGATGTATTGCTTGAGGATGGGGGAGAAGGTCTGGCTGGTGGCCTGACCGATTTGGACGCGCCCGTTTGTGCCGTTCTGGTAGAGGGGAACGGCCGTTCTCGATGCCCGCCCCGCCACTTTCGGCGGCAAATTTTCCCGCGCAAACAGGCGCTCCAGGTCCGTCCAATCAATATGCAGCCCGACAAAGGCCCATTGGGAACCCCGCGCCTTTTCCGCCCGCAGCGCCTTACGGCCGATAAAATCCGCCTTGTTTAAGTCCACCGCCCAGCCCAGCGCTAGCTCATAGGGCGATGATTTTTGCGCTTCGGTGACGGCGTATTGGGAGGAGATGTAATCTACCTCGATGAGCAGCAGCCCGGCTTCGATGCGGGCGATGTCCAGGGCCACCATGCCAGCGGGCAATGCGCCGTAGCGCGCCCCAGTCTCCATCAACCGGTCCCAAATCGGCTCGGCCTCTTCCGGGCGCAGCCACAGTTCGTAGCCCAGGTCGCCGGTGTAGCCGGTGCGGCTGATGGTGATCGGGTGTTCGTCCAGCGTGCCTTGCGCCAGACGGAAGTAGCCCAGCCGGTCCAGATTTACATCGTGGACGAGTTCTTTGAGGATGGCGCGGCTGCTGGGGCCTTGCAGGGCGAGGGCGGCCAGATCGGCCGAAACGTCTACCACGCGGGCGTCCAGGCCGTAGCCCACGTCTTGAAACCAGCGCAGATTGGGGTCGGCGGCCGTGATGCGGAAATGGTTCGGCCCCAGGCGGTGGACGGTGCCATCATCAATTACTTTGCCGTCTTCGTCGCACCAGGGGGTGTAGAGGACTTGCCCGACGCGGCATTTTGTTACGTCGCGGGTGATGGCGCGGTCTACCAGCCGGGCGGCGTCTGGCCCGACGAGTTCATATTTGAAGAGGGGGGAGACGTCTATCAGGGCGGCGCTGTTGCGGATGGCGTAGTATTCGCGCTCGTGGGAGGGCTGGTAGGTGGCGGCGGCCAGGTAGCCTGCCCAGGTACGCCATTCGTGGCTTTCACAAACGGCCGTTGTCTTACTATGAAAAGGCGTTGCTATAGGCATGACATCCTCTTTGTCGCTAATCAGTTTTGGTCGGTTCCTGCCGGTTGAAAAGATGAAGGATCGAAGTTGTTTCTTGCCACCAGGCGTCAATTTGAGCCATTTTTGCCTGGGTGTATTGGAGCCAATCGCCGTTGGGGATCGGTTCCTGGCCGTTCAGGTGGAGTCCCTGGCCGACGTAGACCCAGGCGGTTTGCCAACGGCCGTTTTCCACCGCTACCTCACGCTTCACCCGCCGATAGCCAGGGGCGTCCGGCTGCGCCGGATCAAACCCTTCCAGTTCATCCAACTGGGCTAAAGTGGTTGCGTAGGCGGCGGTCGCCAGGTAAAGCACCATGCCCTGCACCGGACTGTCCCCCTCTTCCACCAGGATGGGAAAGGAGCCGAGATCGTACAAACGGCCGTTTTCCATCCGTCCGGCTTCCTGCGCCACCACCGCCTCTGCCCACAAATGGGCATTCGGCTGGCCGGGCAGCAGCGTGCCATAGACAAAAAAGGGTAATTGCATTGCTGGTTCCGGCGTCGCGCTCATAGGCATACTTTGCTATAATCTCACGGCAAAATAGTATTTGCAGCGCCACAGATTGTAGACGATTTGCGCTCAGGCTGAAACAAATTCGCCCTCGTAGCTCAATGGATAGAGCAACCGCCTCCTAAGCGGTAGATCATGGTTCGAGTCCGTGCGGGGGTATGAAATTGTCAATTGGCAATTGTCAATTCTTACAGCGTGCTTTCCGGGTCAATGTCCACGTACCAGTTTGCCGGGATGGCGAAGTCGGCCAGCAGCCGGGTTGGGTTGGGGGTGCGGATGATGATTTGCCAGCGATAACGGCCGTCTACCCGGTTAAAAAATGGCGGCGTCGGCCCCAACACCTCCGTCGCGCTCAGAGCCAGTTCCCGCGCATGAAGGCGCAACCCCTTCGCCAACTTCTCCGCCTCCCGCTTGCCCCGCTCATTCACCGGGTCTACCAGCACCAGTTTCGCCAACCGGCGGAAAGGAGGCAGACTGTGCTGCGTGCGGAAACGGATCTCCTCAAGATAAAAGCTGGCGTAATCATGCTCCGCCGCCGCCTGCACCGCGTAATGCTCCGGCTGATAGGTCTGAATGATCACCCGGCCGCCCAACAGCCCGCGCCCCGCCCGCCCCGCCACCTGAGCCAATAACTGAAACGCCCGCTCCCCCGTGCGATAATCGGGCAGCCCCAACGATACATCGGCTGAAATCACCCCCACTAGCGTCACCAGCGGCAAATCCAACCCCTTGGCGATCATCTGCGTGCCCACCAGTACATCCGCCTCCTGGTTGATGAACCCGGCCAACAACTGCTCGTGGGCGTCGCGGCCGGCCGTCGTGTCCCGGTCCCAACGGATGATCCGCGCCCCCGGCCAATGCTGCCCCACCTGCTCCTCCACCTGCTCCGTGCCCAGGCCAAAGTAGCGGATGCGTTTGGAAGCGCAGATGGGGCAGTCGGTTGGCTGTGGTTCTTGACGGCCGCATTGGTGGCAGACCAGCAGCGATTGTGGCCGATGGTAAGTTAGCGGCGCGTCGCACCGTTTGCAGCGAGCCACGTAGCCGCAGTCGCGGCAGATGACGAAGCTGGCCGTGCCGCGCCGGTTGAGGAACAAAATTGCCTGCTCGCCCCGCTCCAATGTCTCCGTGAGCGCCTGGCTGAGCGCCCGGCTGAAGATGGAGCGATTGCCCGCCCGCAATTCCTGGCGCAAATCTACCACCTGAATCGGCGGCAGGGGGATGGTGAGGGCGTCGTCGGGGTCGGCCCCGTCGCGCAGGTAGCGGGCGCTGATTTGCAGCCGGGTGGCCTGGCTTTCGATGCGCCCACGATGCCCCATAATCCGCCGGGGCAGTTCGAGCAGCCGGTAACGGCCGCTCTGCGCCCGGTGGTAGGTGACGAGGTCTGGCGTCGCGCTGCCCAGGATGACAGTTGCCCCGACGATCTCGCCCAGGCGAACGGCCGTTTCCCGCGTATGGTAATAAGGAGGCGGCACCGGCGGGGTCTGCTTATAGCTGCCGTCATGCTCCTCGTCCACCACAATCACCCCTAAATTTGGCAGCGGCGTGAAAAGGGCGCTGCGCGGCCCAACCACAATATCGAACAAGCCTTGCCGCGCCCGCCGCCAGGTGTCGTACCGTTCCCCTTCCGTCAGGCGGCTGTGCAGCACCGCCACCCGGCCGGGAAAGCGGGCGGCGAAGCGCC
>CAYONK010000167.1:0-8546 GCA_964405285.1 uncultured Ardenticatenaceae bacterium | reverse complement strand
ATTGACGATTGACGATTGACGATTGACGATTGACGATTGACGATTGACGATTGATAAGGAAATGTTTATGACGATGAGCGAACCCCGCCTGCGCACGTTGCTGCGGCAGGCTGAACGAACAAAGAGCGTGGGGAAACGCGCCGCAGCGATGCAGTTGTACCGGGAGATTGTGGCCGAAGCGCCAGAATCGGCCGAAGCCTGGTTGGGGCTGGCGGAATTAACGCCGGACCCAGTGGAGCAGCAGCAAATTTATCAGCGCGTGTTGGCTTTGGAGCCGGAGAACAAGATAGCCAAAGCGGTCCTGGCGGGCGAACCCTTGCCAGAGCCGGAGCCAGAAGAGAAAACGGCCGTTGCCAATCCCACCTCGCAAATGGACGCCGCGCTCAACGCTTCGTCCGACTGGTTGGACGAAGTGACGCAATTGAAGGAGCGAGAGCCTGCCCCGCAGCCAGCGCCAACCATAAAACCGAAACGGGAAACGGCCGTTGCTCCCCCTGCCCCCGCCGAAGACGCCATCCTCTACTGCTACCGCCACCCGGAACGGGAAACGGCGCTGCGCTGTTACAATTGCAGCCAACCCATCTGCATCACCTGCGCCAACAAAACGCCCGTCGGCTACATCTGCCCCGCCTGCCGCTATGAGATGGAAGAGAAATTTTTCACCGCCGGGCCGCTCGACTACCTGATCGCCGGGGCGATCTCCTTCGTCCTCAGTCTGCTCGCCGGGTTCATCGTCGTCAGCATTGGCCGGGGCTTTTTCTTGATTTTACTCGTCCTGTTTTTGGGCGGGGCGGTGGGCAATTTCATCGCCAAGCTGAGCAACCGGGCCATCAGCGGGCGACGCGGGCGCTACATCCCCCACCTGGTAGCGGCGATGGTGGTGGTCGGCGTGGCCATCCCAGCCCTGCCCCTGCTGTTAGCGCTGGTCATGGGCGCGGGCGGGGTCTTGTTCGCCTTGCTGGTTCCCGGCATTTATGCCTTCGTGGCCGCCAGCGCCGCCTTTTATTGGATGCGTTAAATTCCCTCCCCTTTATCCCCTCCCTTCGGGAGGGGAAACCGGCTCCCTCTCCCCCTGGGAGAGGGCTGGGGAGAGGGGTCTTTTTCTACCATGCTAGTCGAACTCTACATCCGCAATTTCGCCATTATTGATGAACTGCGCCTGCCGATTTTGCCCGGCTTTAATGTGCTGACAGGCGAGACGGGCGCGGGCAAATCCATCATCCTCGACGCCGTAATGCTGGTGCTGGGCGGCCGGGCCGATACGAACATGGTGCGCGCCGGTTGTGAGCTGGCCTACGTCGAGGCGACGTTTAAGCTGACGGAGGGGTTGAAAACGGCCGTTCTCCCCCTCTTAGAAGCGGAAGGACTGGAAGAAGAGGCCGGGGCGGAACTCCTGCTGGCCCGCGAATTGCGGCTGAGCGGCCGGAACATCTGCCGGATCAACGGCCGGGCTGTCAGCCTCTCCCTGCTGCGCGACGTGGCCGCGCCGTTGATAGACATTCACGGCCAGGGCGAACATCTCTCCCTGCTCAAGCCTCGCGCCCACCTGCCCCTGCTCGACGCCTACGCCGGGCTGGAAAAAGAGCGCGGCATCTTCGCCCAGGCCGTCAGCGCCCTGGGGCGAGTGCAGAAAGAATTGAGTGCCTTGCGGCAAAACGAACGGCTGCGGCAGCAGCGCAGCGACATGCTCGCCTTCCAAATCCAGGAGATTGGCGCGGCCAATTTGCAGGCAGGCGAAGAAGAGGAGCTACGCGCCGAGCGCAATCGCCTGGGCAACAGCGAACAACTCACCCGCAGCGCCGCCGAGGCGCTGGGCTTGCTCGCCGGGGTGGAAGATGAGTCACCCTCCGTCAGCGATTTGATGGGGCAGGCGGAGCGGGCGCTGGCCCATCTGGCGCGGGTGGACGAGGGGCAGACGCCGCAGCTTGAACTGCTGCAAGGGCTGGCCTTCCAGGTGAGCGAATTGAGCGTTGAATTGCAGCGTTATCTGGACAGCCTGGAATTTAACCCGGATCGGCTCAATTTTGTTGAGGAGCGGATCGAGCTGATCGCCAATCTCAAGCGCAAATATCAGGCGGCCGACGAGGCGGCACTGTTGGCGCAGCGAACGCAAGCCGAACAAGAGTTGGAGACACTGGCTAACAGCGAGGAGCGCATCGCCGCTCTGGAACTTGAAGTGGAGAAGGGGTTGCGCCTGATCGGCAAGATGGGGCTGGACCTGTCGCAGAAGCGGCAGGCGGCGGCGGGGAAATTGGCAACGGCCGTTGAAACCGAATTGTCCCATCTGCACATGGACGGGGCGCGTTTCCAGGTGGATTTCCAGACGGAGGCGGCGGCCGATGGCGCGTTTGTCGGCGAGGCGCGGCTGGCTTTTGACCAGAGCGGGATTGACAAGGCGGAATTCTTGCTCTCCACCAATCCCGGCGAACCCTTGAAGCCGATGGCCAAGGTCGCCAGCGGCGGCGAGACGGCGCGATTGATGTTGGCCCTGAAAACGGCGCTGGCCCAGGTGGACGCTACGCCGACGCTGATTTTCGACGAGATTGACCAGGGCATCGGCGGCCGGGTGGGGGACGTGGTGGGGCGGAAGTTGTGGGGCTTAACGGCCGTTGGGCAGCATCAGGTCATCGTCGTCACCCACCTGCCCCAGTTGGCCGGGTATGGCGACGCCCATTTCCATGTGAGCAAGCGGGTGCAGGAGGGGCGGACGATAACGGCCGTTGCCAACCTGAACCGCGAAGGCCGGGTGGCCGAACTGGCCGCCATGCTTGGCGCGCAAGGGGAACACGCGCGAGGCGCGGCCGAAGCGATTCTCGCCCAGGCCCATCAGTCGAAGAGCCACCCGGAAAGAGCGGCCGCTTGAGCCTGACGCCTGTGGTCCGTATGAGAGCTTTTGGAAAGTCGTGCCAGATTCTCCTCGCGTGAAGTTGACGGCCGTTTCTCCCTGATAGACAATTCGACCTTATGCAACGCCTGATCATCCTGCTGGCCGGGTGGTTGATTGGCAGTCTGGCCATCACATTGTCCGGGTGCAGCCCGGCAGAGTCCGCAACGGTGGCCCAAGAGCCGGTGACGATGGTATCACCAACCGTCGCGGCAACGGCCGTTCCGCCAACGCCCCCTCCCGCCACAGCCACTGCCACCCAGACAGCAACGCAACCGCCACCCGATACCGCCACGCCGCGCCCAACGGCCTTGTGGACCGCCACACCCAGCGCCAGCGCGACAGCGCCACCGACAGAAACGGCCGTTCCGCCGACGCCCTTGCCGGGGCGGGCCTGCCCCGCTGAATACCCGGTCAAACCGGAATACCAGCGCGTCCGCCTCGCGCCGCAGCCCTGGCCCACGCCAGACCCAGCCCTGAGCGCCGCGCACTTTTGGCTGGCGAAACCGCTGCCCGGCGGCGGCCGTTTCATCGTGAACGATTCCTATCCATATGGGTCGGATGGCAACGGCCGTTATCTCCTACATAACGGCATAGATTCGGCCGAAGCGATGGGGACGCCGGTGCTGGCCGCCGCCGCTGGCGTGGTTGTCTACGCCGGGCCGGATGCCAACGTTTTGTTCGGTTGGCGCTGCGACTGGTACGGCCATCTGGTTGTCATCGAACACGATCAGACCTGGTTGGGCCAGCCCATATACACCCTCTATGGGCACGTCTTGGACATTGTGGTAGAGACAGGAGAGCGGGTGGTCCAAGGGCAGCCGGTGGCCGCCATCGGCATTGGCGGCGCGGCGATTGTGCCCCATCTGCACTTTGAGGTGCGCGTGGGGCAAAACGAGTTTGCCGCGACGCGCAACCCCATGC
This sequence comes from uncultured Ardenticatenaceae bacterium, assembly GCA_964405285.1. Classification (GTDB taxonomy): domain Bacteria; phylum Chloroflexota; class Anaerolineae; order Promineifilales; family Promineifilaceae; genus Leptovillus. The sequence continues at coordinate 4,738 of CAYONK010000167.1, read as the reverse complement.
TCTGGATTTCGCCAGGGACGACACGCGGCGTTTTGGCCGGGCGGGTGGTGGATGGCAACGGCCGTCCCTGGCAAGGCGTGACCGTGACATTGATAGATGGCCGGGGCGACGCGCCCCAATTCATCAACACCTGGAGTTACCTGGGCGATCCCGACAGCCTGATCAACCCGGACGAAGGGTATGCGGAAAACTTTGTCTTCGCCGACGTGCTGCCGGGCACGTATGTCCTACACACCAGGATTCAGGACGTGGAGTATCGCCAGACGGTCGAGATCAACGCGGGTTCGCTGACGCTGGCAGAAATTGTGACGGGGGAGTGAGCGCACAGGTGATGGCTCATTGGCTGGAGGCAACTGATTCTTGAAACAAATTCTCCTCTTCACATGTCTCGTTCTGCTCATGGCCTGCCGGCAGCAGGTGGAAGCGCTGCCAGAGCGGATGGTCGAGCAAGCCCTGTCTCCGCCTGCGACGCTGGCGGCTACTTTGCCAGCCACCGCAGCGCCATCCCCCACAATGACGGCCACGAAAACGGCCGTTCCCACCGCCACCGCCACCCCATCCCCCACACCCACCCCAACCCCCACCACCCTGCCTATCCACATCAGCGGCGATCCCCGCGCCGACCTGCTCGCTAATCTGCCCGCGCCACAGCGGGCCGCCGCCTGTGGCGTTGTAGACATCCTCGACTTCCCAATAGACCCGCCAGACGCGGCCAACGTCAGCCGGGGCGGCGGCGATTTTGGCGTCTTCCGCGCCCGCTACGACAAATTCCACGCCGGAGAAGATTGGGGCGGCATCGTCGGGCAGCCCAACCTGGGCACGCCCGTCCACAACATCGGGCATGGCCGGGTGATGTACGCCGAGCCGGAGGGCTGGAACCGGGACAAGGGGGTGGTGATTGTGGAGCATATCTTTGCCGACGGCCGTTCCTTCTACTCCTTCTACGGCCACCTCGACCCGCCCTCGGTGATCCTCAATGCGGGCGATTGCGTGCGGCGCGGGCAGCTGGTGGGGCGCATCGGCCAGCCACGCACCCCGCCCCACCTCCATTTCGAGATTCGCCAGCATATGCCCTACCAGCCGGGTCCGGGCTATTGGGAGGAAGACCCCACGCTGGTCGGTTGGCTGCCGCCGTCACAAACGATTTGGAATGAACGAATGGCTGCCGCGCCGGGCGTTCAGCAGTTGTGGCCGTTCATCGCGGGGCGGACGCAGGGCGTAGGCGCGTGGGATGACGAAACCTTTTTGATTTTGGCCGGGGAGCGGTTGGTGGCGTTGGGGGTGGAAAACGGCCGTTTTCAACCCATCTCCCTCCCGCTCGACAGCGCCGCCGCTGCGTTAACCCAGCCCGAAGACGGCCTGCTGTTCGTCGCCGATGGCCTGGGGCTGCTGCACGCTTTTTCCCGGCCAGAAGAAGCAGCCGCTTTCACCCCGCTCTGGCGAGCAGAGCTGGCCCTGGCTGGCGCGCCGGAATTATGGCCGCTGCCCGGCGGCGGTGTCGTCGCCGCCTTTGGTTCCCGGTTGGTGGCGGCAGGTCTGGATGGGGCGATGGTCTGGCGGGCGGAATTGGCGGAACGGCCGTTGGCCTGGGCCGGCGATGACAACACCCTGCTCATCGCCAGCGCCAATCAAACCTGGGCGGCGCTGGACGATGAGCCGCCTCAGCCCATTGCCGACCTGGGCGGCTATCCCCTGCTGCGCGGCGGAGAGCGTTGGCTGCACGCCGCCGACGGACTCTATCGCCTGGAAGAGGGTGGCGCAACCCTGATCCGGCCGCTGCCTGCAGGGCAATTGCGCTACAGCGCAGCCCGCCTTTTGCCCGATGGCGGCTTTCTGCTCCTTCACAGCGATTTCTCCGACCGGCAGCTAATTACGCTGAACGAAGATGGTTCCCTACGCTGGCAGCGCTCGCTGCGCGGCCAGGGAGAGGGCGACTGGCAGTTGGTGGCCGTGGGCGATGCCCTCTATCTGGCCGCTCAGGTGGCGGTCGGCGCGGCTTCCGAGCTGCGCTTGTACGAGATTGTTGGCGACGGTCCCGCGCTGAACCACATTTTCACCGGCGGGACTCGCGCCCCCAGTTGGGGCGACGGCTGGATAATGCCCACCGGCGATGGGCGTCTGGTTTTGAATCCTGGCGGGGGGACGGTATTGGTCTTTGGTGGCTGGTAGCTGGTTGCTGGCCAGCGACCAGCCACTAGCCACCAGCTACCACTCAGGAGGTGGAGCTTGGAAAAATCTATCATTATCATTGGCGCGGGGGTGGCCGGGTTGGCGGCGGGCTGTTATGCCCAGATGAATGGCTATCGCTCGCAAATTTTTGAGCTGCATGACATACCGGGTGGGCTGTGTACCGCCTGGGAACGCAAGGGGTATCTGGTAGATGGCTGCATCCATTACCTCTTTGGCTCCGGCGAGGGGCAACCGTTTAACCAGGTGTGGCAGGAGCTGGGGGCGTTGGAGGGGCGGGAGCTGATCAACCATGACGAGTTCATGACGATTTATGAGGGAAACGGCCGTTCCTTCACCGCTTATGCCGACCCCGACCGGCTGGAAGCGCACATGAAGGCGTTGTCCCCGGCAGACGCCAACCTTAGCGCCGCCTTCGCCGACGGGGTGCGCCAATTTATGAAGTTCGACCTGGCCCTGATGCAAAAAAAGCCGCGCCGCCTGATGACCCCGGCCGATTGGCTGGAGTTCAACAAAGGCGTCATGCCCTACGCCGGTTCGCTGGCCCGTTGGGGGATGACCTCGGCGCGGGAGTTTGGCGCGAAGTTCCAAGACCCGCTGCTGCGCCGCGCCTTCCCGCTGATGTTCGGCTGGGCCGACATTCCGGTGATGGTGGGGATGTCGGTGCTGGCCTATATGGCGACGGGCAACGCGGGCTTTCCGGCCGGCGGCTCGCTGGCCTTCGCCCAGGCGATTGAGAAGCGGTATCTGGAATTGGGCGGCCACATCCAGTATAAGGCGCAGGTGGAGAAGATTTTGGTGGAGGACGGCAAGGCGGTGGGCGTGCGCCTTTACAACGATGAGGTCCATCGCGCCGATATTGTAATTTCGGCGGCCGATGGGCGGGGGACGCTGTTTGATATGCTGGGCGAGCCGTTTGTCACGCCGCAGGCGCGGAAGCTGTACGACGGCCGTTTACCCATCCATTCGCAAATTCTCGTGGCGTTGGGCGTGAACCGGGACCTGTCCGGCTATCCCCATTGGGCGACCTACCTGTTGGATGAGCCGATGCTGGTGGCGGGGGAGGAGAGAACGGCCGTTAACGTCAAACATTACTGCTTCGATCCCAGCCTGGCCCCGCCGGGCAAATCCGTCATCCACCTGACCCTGGAAAGCAATTACGGTTATTGGCAGCGCATCTACGGCCGGAAGCTCTACGACACCGAGCAACTCCAAGTAGCCGACATCCTCACCCGCTTTTTAGAGCAGGTGCATCCTGGCATCTCCGGTCAGATTGAGATGAAAGACGTCGCCACGCCCCTCAGCTACGAACGCTACACCGGCAACTGGCTTGGCTCCACCTGTGGCTGGCTTCTAACGGATAAAACGATGCTGATGATGGTGAAGGGGATGAGCAAGACTTTGCCTGGGCTGGAGAACTTCTACATGGCCGGGCAATGGGTAGAGCCAGGCGGCAGTATTCCCATTGTGGCGATGTCGGCCCGCAACGTCTTGCAGATCATTTGCCATCAAGACGGGCGCGCGTTCGTCACGTCCACCGCCTGATCGCGCTCAAAGACGGCTGGGAAACGCCTGCTGCGCCGAACATAGCAACTACCTGAACAGTAGCTCCCTTTTTGATACCGGAGACTGGCAATCTCAACTCTCCAGTCTCCAATCTCAAAAAATGAATTTTGGGTGCTTACTTAGCCAGTAGTTCCTGGACGTACTTCACCAATTCAGCCAACCCCACCGGCTTAACAAGATAAAGCTGCGCTCCGGCAGCCAATCCTTCTTGTTCCGCTAACACGTCCGCCCTGGAACTGAGGAATATAACAGGGACGTGGCTGGTTGATGGGTTAGCTCGAATCTCACGAATGGCGGCGAAACCGTCCAGGTGAGGCATCAACACGTCCATGATAATCAGGTCAGGTTGCCTTAACGCGATCTGCTGTAATGCCACTTGTCCATTACCGGCCTCTACAACTGTGTAACCCGCCCGTGAAAGAACATGGCTCAACAGGCGGCGGGTTAACTCTTCGTCGTCAACGATCATGATGACGGAAGACATGGGGCGCTCTCCCTCGTTACTCTGTTACACATCTTGAGTTTCCTGAAAAAACGCAGGGGTGCAAAGACGCAGAGAGATTTACTCTCTGGTAGCTCTGCGCCTCTGCGTGCCTTTTTCAGCAAACTCACTATTTGAATGAAGGGAGATCGGAGAACTACCGTTACGCTTCATCCAATAATAAAAGTAGTGGGTAGTGTACCGAGATTGCTCTGTCCTCAGTGTTAACAGCGTTTCATTTTCCTTGATAAGCTGCTGACTGCGACGGCAAAGCCAACCGGTTGACGGCAATCGCTCTTCAGAAAGCGATGCGTTAGCCTATTGGGTCTGCGGGAAAGACCACAATATGACCAGTCAATCTAGTTTGTGAAGGTGTATGTGGGCAATGCTGGCAAATAGATAGCGGTGTTGAAAGCAATTGGTAAACGTTCAGACTCGGACAGTTAAGTTAGTTAAAGTTTCAGATGGGTTGCAGCGAGCGCGACACTTTTGAGATCTGGCAAT
>CAYONK010000166.1:0-8546 GCA_964405285.1 uncultured Ardenticatenaceae bacterium | reverse complement strand
CCATCAACTGCATCATAAAGCGCAAATTGTGCATCGTCGCCAGGCGGGGGTAGAGGCTGTCATTGAGCTTGAAAAGATGGTGCAGATAGCCCAGCGAATAATGGGCGCAAACCGGGCAGTCGCAGTAGGGGGAGATGGGGCGGTTGGCTTTGATGTGCTTGTCGTCTTTGACGTAGGTGTAGCGGAAGAAGTTGGCGGATAGCGAGTTGGTTTGTTGGTTTGTTGCTTTGTTGATCGGGTCTTGGGTGAAGGCGTAGAGCCGGCCGTGCCGGGCATCCCGCGTCGGCATGGTGCTGTCGAACAGCTCGTAGCCCAGGCGGGCGCAGGCGACGATATTCTCCGGGTGGCCGACACCCAGGGCGTGGACGGTGAATTGGGGCGGGATGGCTTCGCGCACGGCGGCCAACATCTCGATCAGCAAATTGCCCGCGCCATCCAGCGGCCAGCCGCCATAGCCATAGCCGTCGAAGCCGATGTCTAGCAGTTGTTCGGCGCAGCGGCGGCGCAGATCGGCCGAGCCGCCGCCCTGGACGACGGCCACCAGCTTGGGCCGCGCGGCCTCATCCAGCTTCTTCTCGTCCAGCAGGCGGGTGAACTCGGTTTTGCAGCGGCGCGCCCAGGCGACGGTGCGCCGCACGGCCGTTTCCTGCGCGGCGTCGGAGTCGTCTACGTGGGTGCAGTCATCGAGGCAAATCACCACATCGGAGCCGTAGCTGATTTGCAACTGCACGCTTTTCTCCGGCGTCAGGTTATACTTCTGCCCCTCCACCCGGAAGACCGCCCCCTTGTCGCTGATGGAACCGCTTTTGGGATTTTGCCGGATGAGAGAATATACTTGGAAGCCGCCGGAGTCGGTGAACAACGGCCGTTTCCAACCCACCATCTGATGCAACCCACCCAACGCCTGAATCGTCGAAGAGCCAGGGCGCTGCATCAGGTGGAAAACATTCATCTGCACCGCCTGGATGCCGCAAGTCAGCAAATCCTGGGCGTCCACCCCGCGCACCACACCCTGCGTCCCATCCGGCAAAAAAGCGGGCAGCTTCAACTGCCCATGCGGCAACTCAATCACACTCTTCATCATTCATCATTCACAATTCAAAATTCACAATTGATCATCAACTCCCCCCCTCCTCCCTTCCTACATAAAATGTCCCGCCTGCTCGGCGAAGAATTCCCCGCCTTCGCCCAGAGCTACGCCGAGCCGCCCCAGGTCGGGCTGCGCGTCAACACGCTCAAAATCAGTCCGGTTGATTTTAGCAGCAAATCCCCCTTCGCGCTGAAACCGGTGGGCGACTACGAACCGGCCGGCTTCCGCGTCGCGCCAGAGGCGCAGCCCGGCCGTCATCCCTACCACGCCGCCGGGCTGTATTACCTGCAAGAACCGGCGGCGATGGCTGCCGCCGCCCTGCTGCGGCCCGAGTCGGGCGATTGGGTGCTAGACCTGGCGGCCGCCCCCGGCGGCAAATCCACCCATCTGGCCGCGCTCATGGGCGACAGCGGCTTGCTGGTCGCCAACGATGTTCACACCGGCCGGGCGCGCATCCTGGCGGAGAATCTGGAGCGCTGGGGGGCGCGCAACGCCCTCATCCTCAATAACGAACCGGCCCATCTGGCGGCGAAATTCGGCCCGATATTCGACAAGGTGCTGCTAGACGCGCCTTGCTCTGGCGAAGGGATGTTCCGCAAACAGGGGGCGTTCGAGTGGAGCGAGGGGATTGTGGCCGCCTGCGCCCGCCGCCAGAGCGCCATTTTAGAGGAGGCGGCGCGATTGGTCCGGCCGGGCGGCGTGCTGGCCTACGCCACCTGTACCTTCTCACCGGAGGAGGATGAGCAGGTGGTGGCCCAATTTCTGGCGGGGCGGCCAGATTTCCGCCTGGTAGTCGCGCCGCGTTATGCAGGGTTTGCCGATGGACGGCCGGAATGGGCGGATGGCGCGGCGGTGGCGGGGGCGGTGCGTCTCTGGCCGCATCGCTTTGCCGGGGAGGGGCATTTTATCGCCCTGTTGCAGCGGGAGGGGGATGGGGAACGGCCGTTTCCCCCAAAAAACGCCGCCCGGCTGCCAAAGCTGGACGGCGTGGTGCGCGCCCTGTGGCGCGACTTTACCCGTGAGCATTTAAATGAGGAATGGGATGAGGGAAGGCTGGGGGTGGGAAACGGCCGTTATCTCGAACTCCTGCCCCAACACAGTCTGGACACGGCCGGTCTGCGCATCGTGCGGCATGGCCTGCGGCTGGGCGAATTGGGCAAAGGGCAGTTCAGACCGGCCCACGCCCTGGCGCTGGCTCTACGCGCCGGGACGGTTTACGGCGCGTTAGACTTCGCCGCCGACGCCCCGGAAATACGCGCCTATCTCGCCGGGCATCCGCTGCCCATCGCCGGAGAAACGGGAGCGACCTGGCGGCTGATTTGCCTGGATGGGTTTGGCCTGGGCTGGGGCAAGCAGATTAAGGAGCGGGTGCAGAATCATTATCCGCCGTCTCTGCGGCAGGCATAAGCAGCGCAGTCTGGCGTCGCGCCGCCTCGAACGCGCCGACGATCAAGGCGAGCATCAGCCAAAACAGAAAGCCGGGACGCTCGCCCAACCCAATCGCGTCGAAAATGCCGAAGGTCCAACCGGCGGCTAACGAACCGCTCAAGCCCACCAACAACGTCCTCTGCGCTGCCGTCGCCCCAGCCTGCCAGGCGCGCCAGAGCAGCCCAACGGACAGCAGCCAGAGGGAGAGATAGGCGACCAGACCGGGCAAGCCTAAATCCAGGCCCGCTTGCAGCAGGTGGTTGTGGGCGTGGCCGATGTCGTTGGTCGGGGAGATCAGGAAGAGCGGGTAGAGGATGTGGACGACGCGGCGGAAGCCGTTCATGCTCATGCCGGTGAAGGGGAAATCTTGCAGCCCATAGATGGCCCGGCTCCAGATTTCCAGGCGACCGCTCAGCCCATATTCACCGAGCGTCTCGCTGGAGACGAACAGTGTGCCCAGGCCAAAGTAGTAGACCAGAACGATCCCAACCGGCACAAGCAGCAGCAGCAGCCAACGCCCCCAACGGTAGCGCACCGCCAGCATCAGGAAAACGGCCGTTCCCAGGCTCAACATCCCCCCGCGCGACTGCGAAGCGACGATCAATCCGGTAAACAAAAGGAACAGCCCCGCCAGAACAGGCAGCAGTAGCTTCTGCCAGAACGGGCCGCGCCAGAGTGTCCCGGCCAGGCCAAAGAACAAGGCCAACGCCAGCGGCGCGCCCCACACCAACGCCCCGGCCAGGAAATTCGGGTTGATTGAATCATTGGCGCCAAAGATGCCTGTGCCAGCCAGAGGCAGCAGCGTTTGCGCCCGGCGCAAAACGGCGAACGGGCCGCTCCACTGCACGCCCATCACCCCCAAGGTCGCCATCCCGGCCACCGCCACCAGGAAAAAAGCGAGCAGCAGCCAGAGATTTGTCGGGCGGGAGCGGCTAAAGGCCACCGCGCCAAAAAACAGGAAGATGCCAACGACCAGTCCGGTGATGCGCGGCATACTCAGCCAGATGTCGAAGGTGGCGTAGAGGCTGACCAACAGCATTGTCGCCAGGGCGAGAATGGCCGCGTTGTAGGGTGTGGGGGGGGCGAAGTGGCCGGTAGCCAGACGGCGCAGCAGCCAGAGGAGGGGGAGGATGAGGAGAACGGCCGTTTGCCTGCCCGGCGAGAAAAAGGTCACCGGTAAGACAAGCAGCAAAAATAGCCATTCCAGCCGCAGGATGGCCGCGCTAATCCGACGTATCATGGGGCGGGTCTAGAGGGACGTCATCGGCATAAGAATAGACTTCAACACCCAGCTTCTGGGCCGCCTGGGCCGCCAATGGGTCCACCATCGGCGAGATCACCATCTTCCGCGTCGCCTGCCGCTGATGCAGCCGCTCGTAAAAAGTCGCCTTCCGCCAGAAAGCGTACATATCTGACTTGCTCATGGAAGATTTGATTTCGGCGATAATGAGGCTGCCATTTTGTATGATGAGGTCTAATTCAATCTGTTCCGGCCGGCCGAAAACCTCGCCGGCCGAGTCGAATTCATTTACCCGCAGCACTTCCACGCCAAAGGAGTCTTGCAAAATGCCGCGCAGCCCATTGCGGAAAGACGCCTCAGAGTGCAATCCCCATCGCGCTCCCAATGCGCCAATTGAGCCATCATGTTTCCGGTTCAACTGCTTGATTTCCTCAAGCAACCGCTCGATCACGTTCTGATTCTTTTCCCACTCAACCTGGTTAGCCTTCCACTTAGCCTGATTTTCGCGCAGTTCGGCCTGATTCGCTTCCCATCTGGCCTGATTCTCGCGCAGTTCAGCCTGATTCGCTTCCCATCTGGCCTGATTTTCGCGCAGTTCAGCCTGATTCGCTTCCCATCTGGCCTGATTTTCGCGCAGTTCGGCCTGATTCGCTTCCCATTTGGCCTGGTTCGCTTCCCATTTGGCCTGATTTTCACGCAGTTCAGCCTGGGCGACGCGGAAGCGGGCTTCGCTTAACTCCCGGTCGCGGCGCAGCTCTTCAAGCAGGACATCGAAGCGGCTCTCTGTCCGCTCGCGGTCGGCGTAACGCTCCTGGGTGAGTTGCAGGACGTATTGTCGCACGGCAACATCTTCGCGTAAGAGTTTGGGCAATTCCTTATAAATGAGATCGCGAATCGCTTTTTCTTCCATAATCGGAATTATACCAGATCACACTTCACGATGGCGCAGGATCCGCCACCAGTGTGTGGGGCGGCTGGTGGGGCGGTCGTAGCGGGCTGCCAGCCACTCCTTTTCCGGCCAGAGGGCGCGGTAGACCAGGCGGGCAGCATCGCGGGGGCGGTCTACCAGGAGCAGGAGCAGGAGGAAACGCTGCCAGCCGTGGCGTAAATCTCGCCCGGCCAGCACGCTTTGCGGGGTGACGAAGCGGCGCAGCAGGGCCAGACGGGGCGCAGATGGGCGCAGCGCGGCCAGGGCAGGGGCCAATCCGACCACGCCGATGAGTTGGTCTATAAGATGAAGGGTGAGGTAAACGGCCGTTCCCACCCGCCATTCCTTCGCCCGTTGCGCCACCAGCCGCCAATCCACCCCCCGTTTCTGGGCCGTCAGGGCAATGTCCACCAAACTGCGCAGGGCAGACATGCCAAACTGGTGGTTGACAGCCGTATGCACTGCCAGATGGATCACCATATCTTCGGCGGCCAGGTGATAAACGCCGGGCGTCTCACCCAAAAGCTCCAGGCGAGACCAGATAGCGGCGTCATCCACCGCCGCCGTGCGCTGTAGCCACCAACCGGGAAAAGGAGACCAATGGATTTCCACCAGGCCGGTGTTCCAACCAGGTCGAACGAAACGGACTTCGCCCAGGGAAATTTGTTGTAAGGCAAACGGCCGTTCTGCCTTCAGCGAAGAGTGATAACCCAGACTGGACATCACCTGGGCAGCCTGGGCCATCGCCGGTCCGCGCAGCCAGAGGTCCAGGTCAGACATGGTGCGGTGGGCCGGTTCATCGTAGACCGATTGGGCCAATGCAGCCCCTTTTAGCAAGACGAGAGGCAGGCCGGCCGTCTGAAATGCAGCCCCAATGGCTTGCAAACTATCCAGTTGAAAGCTGCTTTCGGCAAAGGCGGAGAGTCTGTCCGCCTGCAAAGCGCGGGCCAGCGCCGGGCTGCTCTGGTGGCAGCGGGCATAAGCCAGCGCCCCCAGGCCATGGGCGATCAGCCAGGGGGCCAGGGCAGGGTCGGCGATGATTTCCGGCGGCAGGTCAGGCGCCGCGGCGCCTGGCGAGGCCAGCAGGTGGCGTAACAGAAAACGCGCCGTGACCATTCCTGGTCCTGGCGCGATAGTGGTTATCTCAGTCTGGCTTTGTTTAGCCATAAAGATTACTTTGCCTGCACTGAAGGGATGGGCAAAGGGCCATCGCCCAGATCGCGCCGCCGGGCTTTTTCTTTTGGCGGGGCGGGAGGACGGGAAACGGCCGTTGTCCCCATCTCCGGCGCAGCGGCCGTTTCGTCAGACAGGGTGGGCGCCAGAGGCATCGGCGTATATTCAGGGATCAGCGCTTGCAGACAGCGCCGGATGGCCAGGCCGTCCTGGCGCGCGGCGGCTGCGGCCAACGCCTGAATACTCTCGTCCAGATCATCCGGAGCAAAGGCGCTGGCAGTGGCGGCGATGAAAATCTTTTCGTGGCGGGTACGCTGGTACGTCTCGCCCGGTACAAACAGCTCTTCAAACAGCTTTTCGCCGGGCCGCAAACCGGAAAAGGCGATCTCAATGTCTCGCCCAACTTCCAGGCCAGACAACTCAATGAGGTCGCGCGCCAGGTCAACAATTTTCACCGGCTGCCCCATGTCGAGGACAAAAACCTGCTCACCGCACCCTAAAACGGCCGCTTGCAGCACAAGCTGCACCGCTTCCGGGATGGTCATAAAGAAGCGGGTCATCTCCGGGTCGGTGACGGTGATGGGGCCGCCAGCGGCGATCTGGCGTTGGAAAGTGAGGACGACGCTGCCCCGGCTGCCCAAGACGTTGCCAAAACGGACGGCGACGTAGGGGCGACCGGTCCGGCGAGCGGCCTGATGAACCAATAGTTCGGCAGCGCGTTTGCTGGCCCCCATGACGCTGGTGGGGTTGACCGCCTTGTCGGTGGAGATCATGACAAAATGGGCGACGCCGGTGGCGGCGGCTGCGTCAAGTAAATTGCGCGTCCCCAGGACGTTGTTGGTGATCGCTTCCGCGGGGTTGAGTTCCATCAGCGGCACATGCTTGTGGGCGGCCGCGTGGAAGACGATCTCCGGCCTGGTTTCTTGGAAGATGGTCATGATCCGGTCGGGGAAGCGGACGTCGGCGATAACGGCCGTTATCTTCACCCCTGCCTGATTCAGGCGCTGCAACTCATTGTAGCTCTCAAAAATCGAGTTCTCGCCGTGCCCTACCAGCACCAGTTCGTGCGGCCGACAGCGCAGCACCTGGCGGCATAATTCGCTGCCGATGGAGCCGCCGCCGCCGGTAATCAGAACCCGCCGCCCGGCGAGCAACTCTTGCACCGCAGCGATGTCAGTCTGTACCGGATCGCGCCGCAGCAGGTCTTCAATCTGCACCTTGCGCAGCTGATTGACCGTCACCCGGCCATCTACCAGTTCCGAGATGCCGGGCAACGTTTTGGCGCTGATCCCCAGCCTTTCACAAGTGGTAGCTACTTCACGAATCACCGAACCCGGCGCAGTCGGCATGGCGATGATGACTTGCTGCACCTTATAATCCTGTAGAATGTCCGGCAAATCAGCCCGTCCGCCCAAAATTGGCAGGCCGAAGATTTGCATGTGCAACTTGCGCCTGTCGTCGTCTACAAAGCCCACCGGGATCAGATTGAGGCTGGGGTTGTGCTGAATCTCGCGCATGATGGTAGACCCGGCGTCACCGGCTCCCACAACCAGGACGCGGCGGCTGCGGCTGTTCGGTTTGACCGGTCCACGTTGCGCCTGAATGCGCGCAGTGAAGCGGCTGCCACCGACAAACAAGGTGACGAGCAGTGGGTCAATCAGGTACAGCGAGCGGGGCAGGGAGAGCGATGCCGGGAAAATGACGCGCAAAAGGGCGAAGGCGGCGACGACAAAGATAGAAGAGAGCAAAACGGCCGTGACGATCTGCATCATGTCGTCTACGGTGGCGTAGCGCCAGAAACGGCGATAGAGGCTGAAGGTGTAGAACGTAATCAGGCGGGCTACCAGAGCCAGGAGCGTGTAGGTCAGCAGCCCTATGGCGTACGTTTCCGGCACAGTCAGCCGATCCAGGCGCAGCAAAAGTGCCAGGGTAGGTGTCAGACCGAGAATGACAACGTCCAGGATGAAGAAATGTCGGTTTCGTAGATTAGCGATGTTCATGGCTTCTCTTGTCACGCACAGGTAGCTATTCAGTTCAATCAGGAACCTGAGAGGTTTTCCGGTGCGTGGAAATCTACCAAGTCTGACTGCCTATCATTTAAATGGCGAGATAACGCTAATCATAGTAGGTTTTGGTTACAAAAGGAGTTACAGTCTGGCGTTTCAGGACCATTGGCCTATTTGGGGGCGAGGGTGCGGACAACGGCCGTTACCCGCCCCAATTCTGCCTCCGTGAGGTTCGTGCCGGACGGGAGGCACAGTCCGTCGCGGAAGAGCGCGGCGGCGATGTCGCCCCCGATGCTTTCGTAGGCGGCGAAGACGGGTTGCAGGTGCATCGGCTTCCAGAGGGGGCGGGATTCGATATTTTCTGCTTCCAACGCCAGACGCACTGCCTCGCGGTCTGCGCCGAAGCGATCTGGGTCTATGGTCAACGTCGTCAGCCAGCGAGTATGGCGGCCCCAGGGCGCTTCCGGCATGAAGGTCAGGCCGGGGCAGCCGGCCAATGCCGCCTCATAAAAGGCGAAGTTGCGGCGACAGGCCGTCACCCGCTCTTCTAATGCCTGCAACTGCCCCCGGCCGATACCGGCCAGGACGTTGCTGAGGCGGTAGTTGTAGCCGATTTCGCTATGTTCGTAGTGCGGGGCGGGTTCGCGAGCCTGGGTGCTGAGTTTGCGGGCGTGGTCAATC
>CAYONK010000165.1:0-8558 GCA_964405285.1 uncultured Ardenticatenaceae bacterium | reverse complement strand
GCCGGTATCAGCCCAGAGATGGCTATTCGGCTTTCTCTTGCTTTTGATACTTCAGCCGAAAGCTGGCTTAATCAGCAAACCCAGTATGATTTATGGCTTGCCCGGCAAAATCAGCAAAGGTTTGCGGTTGAAAGGTTGGTAGCTGCTTGATAGCTGGTTGGCTTTAAACCAGCTTGCTCGATGTGATGGCTCAATTACTGGTCTTTAGCGACATTGATGGCACGCTGATTGATTTTGCTACCTATTCTTATGCGGAGTCGGCAACGGCCGTTCCCGCCCTGCTCGCTCGCCACATCCCCCTCATCCTCTGCTCCTCCAAAACTCGCGCCGAACAGGAAAACCTGCGCCGGGAGTTGGCTCTTCCCGACCCCTTTATCGTGGAAAATGGCAGCGCCATCTTCATCCCGCCAGGTATGTTTACTTTTGCCTTCCCCCACCGGTTGGTGGATGGGTGGCAGGTGGTGGAATTGGGCGTAACGGCCGTTCACATCCGCCAAACCCTCGCCGCCATCCGCCAGGAGACTGGACTGGTTTTCCAGGGGTACGCCGACCTCTCCGTACAGGAAGTCGCCGCCATCACCGGCCTGGACGAAGCGGCCGCCGCCCGCGCCCGGCAGCGCGAATACAGCGAAACCCTCGTCACCCATTTTTCCGCCGAGGAATTGGCCCAGCTGGAAGCGGCCCTGGCGGCGCGAGGGCTGTCCGTCGTCTCCGGCGGCAAATTCCACACCGTCACCGGCGCGGGCGGGGATAAGGGAACGGCCGTTGCCCACCTTACCGCCCTCTACCGCCAACAATTCGGCGACGTGATCACCATCGGCCTGGGCGACAGCGCCAACGACGCGCCGCTGCTGGCGGCCGTAGACCACCCCTATCTGGTGCAGCGCCCCGGCGGTGTCTGGCAAGAGATGGAAATAGCGGGGTTAGAGCGGGTAACGGCCGTTGGCCCGGCCGGCTGGCGGCAAGCTGTCGAGCGTATCCTCCATCACCGTTAAGCAGATTCTCGGTAACTATACAGACCTGACAGAGTTCCACCCCATTGCGGATTAGCCAAATGTCTCGCAAAAACCTGTCAGGTCTTGAGAGGGTATCGTTACATTTCTCTTGCGAATTTTTCCGTCGCTGTTGTATACTTTAGTTTGTGTGGTTTGTATCGCCCGGCAACAGTTCACCCCATATTCCACTGAACCGTTCTGCCCGCTGTGATACCCCCCCCATGTACGTGAACACAGCCTATTGTATCCATCGCATACCTGAAAGGAGGTAATTCAAATGAAATTAGGTGGATTTGCAAACCGAATGGCCCACGTGGATTTGACCGCCGGGACTGTCGAGTACAAAGGCGTTCCCGAAGAGTGGGCCTTAAAATATATCGGCGCGCGCGGTCTTGGCGTGCGGTATATGTTGGAAAATGGCCCAGAAGTAGACCCCCTCTCCCCCGACAATCTTCTTTGCTTTATGAATGGTCCTCTGACCGGTACGGCAGCCAATATGAGCGGCCGGATGGCCATCGTCACCAAATCCCCTCTCACCGGAACCGTCACCGACAGTCACCAGGGTGGTTGGTCGGCAGCCCGTTTACGTTGGGCCGGTTTTGATGGCCTCCTTTTCAAGGGTAAATCAGACAAGCCGGTTTACGCCTACGTCGAAGATGGCGCCGTCGAACTGCGCGACGCTTCTGAGGTATGGGGCAAAGGGATTCATGAAACCATCAAGCATTTCAAGCAGAAATATGGCGAAAAGGATCTCACAGTCATCGCCATCGGCCAGGCCGGCGAGAATCTGGTCCGCTATGCCTGTTGGGTCAACGAAGATGATCGCGCCAGCGGGCGTGGTGGCACAGGTTGCGTTGGCGGCAGCAAGATGCTGAAGGCGGTGGTCGTCAAAGCCAAGAAGGCGATGCCCAAACCCGCCAATCCCGAAGCCTGGAAACCGGCCCACAATCGCGCTCTGGCCACCATCATGGATGAAAAGAACATCACCAGTCCACGGAAGGGTGGCCTCTCTGTCTATGGCACGAACGTTCTGATGAATATCACCAGTAACATGGGGGCACTGCCAGCGTTAAACGGCCGTGTTACCTCCTTTGGCGAACGGGCTGAACTGCTCAGTGGTGAGTACGTCAAAGAAAATATCCTGGTCAATGACCCAACCTGCCACGCCTGCCCCGTCGCCTGCAAGAAAGAAGTGGAAATTACCGAAGGCGAGTTTGCCGGACTGCGGATGGAAAGCGTGGAGTACGAGCCGGCCTGGGCGTTGGGCGCGAACTGTGGCAACGACAACATCGCCTCGGTCTCTAAAATGATCCACATGTCCAACGACTATGGCATTGACGCCATTGAGATTGGCGACGTGCTGGCCACCTACATCGAGGCGACCACCAAAGAGTACACCAATGGCGATGGCGGCCTGCCGGAAGGCGACTACCGGGCGATGATTGACACCATCGAGAAAGTCGTGCGCCGTGAGGGGATTGGCGATCTGTTGGCCGATGGCTGCAACGCCGTCGCCAAACATTTCGGCCATCCGGAGATCGCTATGACGGTGAAGGGGCAGGGCATCCCGGCCTACGATCCGCGTGGTTTGAAGGGCATGGGTATCGCCTACGCCACCAGCAATCGTGGCGCTTGCCACCTGCGGGCCTACACCCCGGCTGTGGAACTGAGCCTCATCTCTCTGACGGCCGATCCGCTGGAATGGAAGGGCAAAGGTGAATTGACCAAGCTGTTGCAAGACTTGCACGCTTTCTCTGACAGCCTGGACTTGTGCAAATTCAGCGCCTTCGCCGAAGGGGCTGAAGAGTATGCGGCGCAGTACGCTGCTGTTCTTGGCCTGGACTCTTTTACAGTGGATGACGTGTTGTTGGCTGGCGAGCGCATCTACAACCTGGAGCGGTATTTCAACAACCTGGCCGGTCACGGTGAAGGCAGCGACTACCTGCCGAAGCGCTTCACCGAAGAACCCTCGACGATGCCTGGCTCCGAAGGGCATGTGTGCGAGCTGGACTTAATGTTGGAAGAGTATTATACCGCGCGCGGTTGGCAAAACGGCGTTGTGCCGGAAGCCAAACTGAAGGAATTAGCTATCCTGTAGTCAGTGGCTTGTATCCCGACTGTTTAACGGAAAGGCGCGGGCTGGATCGGACGAATGTCTATCCAGCCCGTGTTTTTTGTGCGAGGTGGTTGGTGGTATCGGTCGGCGCTTCGCGGTTGTTCCGGTTGAGGATGATGCGCACGGAGCGGTCGTAGGTGAAGTAGTTCCAGACCCAACTGATGAAGACGTTGAGCCGGTTGCGGAAGCCAAGCAGCGTTAGCAGGTGGAGGACCAGCCAGGCCAGCCAGGCGAAGTAACCGCTGAGCGCAATTTTGTTGTAAATCCAGGCGACGGCGCGCCGCCGGCCGATAGTAGCCATCATGCCCCGGTCGCGGTAGGTGAAGGGTTGAGGAGAACGGCCGTTTATCTCCGCCAGGATATTCTGTGCCGCCAACTTGCCTTGCTGTTGAGCCACCGGAATCAGCATTGGGTAAGGTTGACCGTTCGGGGCTTCCAGGTAGGTCATGTCCCCGACGGCATAGACGCCAGTTAATCCTTTCACCGCCATTGTCGGCGACACCGGGAGCAGACCGCCCCGCATCAGCGGCAGACCCAGCATCTCCGCCAATGGCGAGCCTTTCGCTCCGGCCGCCCAGACCAGGGTATAGGTTTCCAGACGTGTGCCATCGCCCAGGGTGATATGATCGTGTTCCACTTCAACCACCGGATTGCCAAGAAAGACTTCCACGCCGAGCGAGCGTAATTGGGCCAGTGCGGCGTCGCGTAGTTTGACCGGGTAAGGGGCGAGCAAATGTGGCAGCGCTTCCACCAGCACAACGCGGGTGTGCAGATCCGCCCGCGGATACTCTGAATTTAGCACATGGTTGTACAACTCGTAGACCGCCCCGGCCGTCTCCAGGCCGGTTGGTCCACCACCCACCACGACGATGGTGGTGAGTGCCTGGCGCAGTTCCAGGTCATCTGACCAGGCAGCTTGCTCGAACAGCGAGAGGATGTGGTTGCGCAGTTCAACGGCGTCGCTCAAGGTGCGCAGTTCCAGAGCGTGTTGGCGGAAATGATCGTTTCCGAAATAGGTCGGGGCGCTGCCTGTCGCCAGGATGAGATAATCATACGATTCGAGGCGATCTTCGCCAACCGCCCGCACCGCGATGCGACGATTGGCGGCATCTATGCCGGTGACATTGCCGAGAAGCGTGCGGATGTTGCTATTCTTGCGAAAGATGGTGCGGATTGGGTAGGCGATTTCACTGGGGTCGAGGGCGCTGGTGCCCACTTGATAGAGCAGTGGGGTAAAGGTGTGAAAATTATTGCGATCAATCAGCAGCACGTCTACCGGCTTGTTGGCCAGGGCGCGCGCGGCGAACAAGCCGCCAAAGCCTGCGCCAATGATGATGATTTTCGGCTGTTTTTCTGTCATCATTGCACCTCTTTTTGTGATAAATTTCACAAAAATTATAATAAATTTTGCGCAAAAGGGCAACGGCCGTTTTGCAATCATCTCCGCCTCCACCACAACCCCTCCCCTGACTAAATCCCTATACTGGGACAGAGCAGCGACAAGCGCCAGGCGCAGGCTTGCACTAAAATAAGATCAGGATTAAGCTTCCTCACAGTTCAGTAACTAGACAGTATCTCAAGACCTGACAGGTCTTTAATGAGGCGGTTGACAAATCGGCAGTCTGGTGGAAACCTGTCAGGTCTTGTAGTTTCATTACAAAGGTAACTACTTACCACGGAGAGGCTGAGAATACAGAGTGGGATACCGGCGGAATTAGAATTTCAGGCGAGCGTAGAGATGTTGCATTGCAACGTCTCTACCAGTGGTGAATCTCAAAAACGCCAGACTCCTGGGCTGAAATTAGACCTGTAAGGCCTCTGTGTTCTCCGTGCCGCCGTGGCGAAATCCCGGAGAGGCTTGTAGTTACCTGCAAAGAAGGTAGGAGTCTTTCGGATCTCGTGGGGTATCGCTAAATGTAGGGGCGGGTCTTGTACCCGCCCAGTCGAGGGCGATCACAAGGGTCGCCCCTACATCTGGTGTCAACCCCATGAAATCCTGAAGAGCCGAAGGTAGAAGAGCAACAACAATGGCAGCGACAACCAAAGAGAAGCAGACAGCAACCCACTCATCAATCCTCTGGCACACCAGGGAAGTAGATGAAATCCTGGAAGCGCTGGAGACGAACGCCACCGCCGGTTTGAGCAGGCATGAGGTAGAGCGGCGTCAGGCAAAGCATGGCCTGAATGAGTTGGTGGAAAAGGGGCTGAAAAGCCCCTGGCGTATTTTATGGGAGCAGCTAACGGCCGTTATGGTTGTTGTTCTCATCGTGGCGGCTGTTGTCTCCTTCTTCCTCGGCGACGTCAAAGACGCGGTGGTCATCCTGATTATCGTCATTCTGAACGCGGTTCTTGGTTTTACTCAGGAATATCGGGCGGAGCAGGCGATGGCCGCGTTGAAACGCATGGCGACGCCGGTGGTGCGCGCCCGGCGCGATGGCGGCCACGTCGAAGAGATTTCAGCGCGCGAACTGGTCCCCGGCGACATCATCTTATTGGAGGCGGGCAGCGCCATCCCGGCTGACGCCCGGCTGATTGAGTCGGCCAGCCTGCGGGCGGAAGAGGCGGCGCTGACCGGCGAGTCTGTGCCGGTGGAGAAGACGGCGGCAGCGTTGGCTAATCTGTCGGCGACGTTGGGCGACCGGCACAATATGCTCTATATGGGAACGGCCGTTACCTATGGGCGGGGAACGGCCGTTGTCGTCAACACCGGCATGACCACCGAGCTTGGCCGCATCGCCGAGATGATCCAGGGCGTTGAGTCGGAGCCGACGCCGCTGCAAAACCGCATGGCCCAATTGGGGCGCGGGCTGGCCCTGGCCGCCGTCATTATTGTGGCCATTGTCTTTGTCCTGGGCTTGTTAAGAGGGGAAGAGCCGCGCGTGATGTTTTTAACGGCCGTTAGCATGGCTGTCGCTGCCGTGCCCGAAGGTCTGCCGGCCGTCGTCACCATCGCCCTGGCCCTGGGGGCGCAGCGCATGTTGAAGCGACGTGTCCTCATCCGCAAACTGCCGGCCGTAGAAACCCTCGGTTCCGTCACCGTCATCTGCTCCGATAAAACCGGCACGCTCACCGAAAACCGGATGACCGTCACCGTTCTCGACGTGTTGGGCCAATTGCAGCGCATTGATACTTTGCGCCAGGAAAAATCAAAAGTGACCGACGCGGAATTGCGGCCTGAAGCGTCACCGCCGGTGCGCAGCCTGGCGTTGCTGCTAAAAGGTTCCGCTCTCTGCAACGACGCTATCCTGGAGCGTCAGGAGGATGGCCAGGTTCAGGCGATTGGCGATCCGACTGAGGCGGCGTTGGCGGTGGCTGCCTCGCACTTCGATTTATGGAAACCAACACTAGATGAGCGTTGGCCCCGCGTCGGAGAGGCCCCTTTCACCTCAGAGCGCAAACGCATGACGACCATTCATCAGGTGAACGTCAGCGCGAATGGCAGCGACGTTCCCTGGACTGCCTATCCCTTTGTCGCTTTTACCAAAGGCGCGGTGGACGGTCTGCTGGAGATCAGCAGCCAGGTATGGTCCGGGGAGACTGCGGTGCCGCTGACGCCAGATTTGCGCCAACGCATTTTGCAGGACAATGCCGATTTGGCCCTGAAGGGGCAGCGGGTTCTCGGCCTGGCTTTCCGCTCCCTCTCAGAACATCCCGACAACCTGGACCTGCGCGATCCGGCGGACCTGGAAGACGACCTCATTTTTGTGGGCCTGGTGGCGATGTTAGACCCGGCCCGGCCAGAGGTGAAGCAGGCGGTGGCTACCTGCCGCACCGCCGGGATCCGTCCGCTGATGATCACCGGAGATCACCCGCTAACAGCCAGCCACATTGCCACAGAGCTGGGGATTATGCCGGAAAACGGCCGTGTTCTCACCGGCCAGGAACTTAATCAGATGAGCTTGCCGGAGTTGGAAACGGCCGTTGAAGAAGTCTCTGTCTACGCCCGCGTTTCGCCGGAGCATAAGCTCAACATCGTCCAGGCATTGCAGGATAGGGGCCACATCGCCGCCATGACCGGCGATGGGGTGAACGATGCCCCGGCGCTGAAACGAGCCAACATTGGCGTGGCGATGGGCATCACCGGGACCGACGTCTCGAAAGAGGCGGCCGACATGGTATTGCTGGATGACAACTTCGCCACCATCGTCAGCGCAGTGGAGGAGGGGCGCACGATCTACGACAACGTGCGCAAATTCATCAAGTACACGATGACCAGCAACAGCGGCGAGATTTACGTGATGCTCTTCGCCCCCTTCTTCGGGATGCCCCTGCCGCTGACGCCTATCCAAATTTTGTGGATTAACCTGGTGACAGACGGCCTGCCCGGTCTGGCTCTGTCGGTGGAACCTTCAGAGCGTGACGTGATGGAGCGCCCCCCCTACGCGCCTGATGAGAACATCTTTGGCCGGGGGATGGGCTGGCACATTTTGTGGGTGGGGCTGCTGATGGGCGCTGTCTCTTTGGGCGTCGGCTATTGGGCCTGGTTGACGCAAAATCCGGCCTGGCAGACGATGCTTTTCACCACGTTGACATTGGCGCAAATGGGTCATGCGCTGGCTATTCGTTCAGGCCGAGATTCGCTCTTTTCTATTGGCATATTGAGCAATAAGGCCCTGCTCGGAGCCGTGCTGTTGACCTTTATCTTGCAGATGGGGGTTGTTTATTGGGAACCGATGCAAACCATTTTTGATACCTTGCCGCTCACGGTATCCGAATTGACGCTGGCTCTGGCGCTGAGTTCGGTGGTATTTTTCGGTGTGGAGTTGGAGAAATGGTGGCTGCGGCGACGCCGTTGATGGACGTTTGGATCATTGGCGCGGAATGGTTTCCGCGCCAGCCATGCCCAGACCCGAAGGGAGCTTGTAAGCCCTTCGGGTTTTTTGTCTCAGAAAACGGGCAAATACTTGACAAAATCCGTGCAAAACAGTATAGTGTGCGCATGGAAAAACTCATGAAACAGCAAAAATCTTTGCAAATCTTGAACATCTCGGCCCTGGTGGCTGTTGTGGTGATGAACATTCTTTCGACGGCATTGCCGATCAATAATCGCAGTGTGCAAGAGATTTCTGATGCTTTGCCTTCATATTTCACGCCGGCCGGATACACCTTCTCGATTTGGGGGTTAATTTATTCGGCGCTGATCGCCTTTACGATTTATCAGGCGTTGCCGGTGGGGGGTAAACGGCCGTTTCTCCAACAAATCTCCTGGTTGTTTGCCGCCAGCAGCGCGGCCAACATCGGCTGGCTGCTCTCCTGGCACTATGGCGCGTACTTGCTCTCCATCATCTTCATGGTCGCCTTGTTGGTCACGCTCATCGCCATCTACCTGCGGTTGAATATCGGCCGGCCGGACCCAGCCCTGCCGACGGCCGACAAGCTGCTTGTGCAGGCCCCCTTTAGCCTCTACCTGGGCTGGATCACGGTGGCGACCATTGCCAACATTGCCA
>CAYONK010000164.1:7820-8646 GCA_964405285.1 uncultured Ardenticatenaceae bacterium | reverse complement strand
CTCTCGCAAAGCGTACAACTCGGCCGCTGTGGGGAAATGGCTGAAACCGCCGACGACCATCGCAATCGGGTGAGTATGCCGGCCGCAAATAATCTTGCAGGTGTCTCCGGCCAACTTCTTCAAGCGTAGGGCGCGTAGCACCACTTCCGGGGCAGTCTTCGCCAATGGGATGACGCTACCAACGTTAAGGAAGTCCGGAGCGACCAGCATGTAGGCGTGCAGCACGTGGCTGTCCAACATCTCGCCGAGGAAGTTGAGGCGGCGCAGCAGTTGGGTCTGTTCGCTTAGCTGCACGCCCAGCGCCTTCTCCGTCGCCCGCAGCGAGGCGGTGGCGTGGCCGACGGCGCAGATGCCGCAGATGCGGGAGGTGATGTGGGAGGCGTCTTGAAACGGCCGTTCGCGCAACATCGCCTCAAAAAAGCGGGGCGTCTCCACAATTTGCAGGTCACACTGCTTCAATTCCCCATTTTGCACGTCCACAACCACGTTGCCGTGCCCTTCCACGCGGGTAATATGATGGATATCAATGCGTACGTTAGACATGGGCGACCTCCTCGGCCAGGGTAGGCGTGATCTGATTGGTCAGGAAAAGCGTCAGCCGGTCATCCACCTCCTCGGTGGAGAGGCCATGCTCTTGCAGCACGGTGTAGAACGCTTCCATGCTCGGATTGGGGATGATCCCCCGGCAGCCTTCGCAGCCCATACCATAGGCCGGGCAGATGGCGTCGCAGCCGGCGCGGGTAATTGGCCCCAGGCAAATCTGGCCGCGATGGAAGACGCAGACGTTTTCCTTCAATTTACATTCGATGCACAGCGGATAATCGGG
>CAYONK010000164.1:0-7810 GCA_964405285.1 uncultured Ardenticatenaceae bacterium | reverse complement strand
CACCCGGACAAATTCCGCGCCGCTAATCGGGCAGCCCGGCACGACCACATCCACCGCCACCACATCGGAGATGGGGCGCGGTTCGTAGGTTTCATACCAGTGGGCTTTGTCGCCATAGACATAATGGCGCACATCGGCCAACTCTTGCCGGTTGCGGATGGCGTTGATGCCGCCCAGGTGGGCGCAGGCGCCGAGGGCGACCACGATGTCGGCCGTCTCCCGGATGGTGTGCAGCCGGGCTTCGTCGCTCTGGCGGGAGCAGGAGCCTTCGACGAAGGCGATCTGGTAGTCGCTGCTGCGGTCGCTGCTCGCTTCGCGGAACTCCACGATCTCAATCACGTCCAGCAGTTCGGGATGATATTGCAGCGAATCTACCACCGTAAGCTGGCAGCCTTCGCAGCTGGTAAAGTCGAAAAAGGCGACTCTTGGTTTGGCTTTGCTCTTGTTCATGCGAACGCCTCCTCCAGATATTCAATCTCGGCGTAGTTAAAGGATGGCCCGGCCTGACAGGTGTAGAGATGGTTCAGTTGGCAGTGGCCGCATTTGCCCACGCCGCACTTCATCCGCCGCTCGAAGCTGAACCAGATGTTGCCCTTGGGGACGCGCAGGCGGCGCAGTTCCCGCAGGACGAATTTGTACATCACCGGCGGTCCGACGACGATGGCGACAGTGTTGCGCGGCTCCACCTCTACCTCTGGGAAGAGGGCGGTGATGACGCCAACGCATTTATCCCAATTTTCGTCGGGGCAATCTACCGTCAGGTGGACTTCCACATCTTCCCGCGCCTGGAGGTCGGCCAGCTCTTCTTTGAAGAGCAGGTCGCTGGGCTGGCGCGCGCCATAGAGCAGGATGACCCGACCGTAGTTGCCCCGGTCGTCCAACACTTCGTTGACCAGGGAGCGGAGGGGGGCCATGCCCAGGCCGCCGCAGACGAAGAGCAAATCTTTGCCGCGAAAACGCTCTACCGGGAAGCCCCGGCCGAACGGGCCGCGAATGCCGATCAACGAACCGCGCTCCATACGGTGGATGACGTTGGTCAGGTCGCCGACCTTGCGGATGCACAGCTCGAAGGTGCCATTGCTGCGGCTGGGCGAGGAGGTGATACTGATCGGCGCCTCGCCGACGCCCAGGACGGAGACCTGGACGAACTGCCCCGGCGCGTGGCCGAGGGAGAGTTCGTGGGGCAGTTCGATGGTGAACAGCTTTTCCTGGGGGGTGAGGGGGGTAACGGCCGTTATCCGCGCCGGAACCGGCATATAAATCGAGTCCGATTGCTTCACTTCATCGAGTAAGGTATTCATGAGGCCACCCCCATCAACTCTTCCAACTTCGCCGCCTGGCGACGCTCAAATAGCTCATTCATCACCTCAATCGGGGCGATGTGGGCCAGGCAGGCGCGGACGCAGCGGCCACAGCCGACGCAGCCCACCATGTCGTAGGCGTCCATCTGGTACTTGCCCTTGCGCATAAACCGATGGCGCTGCCGGGCGGCCAGCCGTTCGCGGAAATTGTGGCCGCCGGCCACCATCGCAAATTCGTGAATCTGGCAGGAGTCCCAGCGGCGCACTCGTTGGCCGCTTTCCAGCAGCAAATCCACCTCGTCGGTCACGTCGAAGCAGTAGCAGGTGGGGCAGACCTGGGTGCAGGAGCCGCAGGCCAGACATTTCTGGCCCAACTCGTCCCACATGGAATTGTAGAAGCTGTCGTGGAGCAGTTCCGGCATTTCGTGGACATCGAATTCTAGCCGGTAGGGGAAGTTTTCCCACTTTGTTTGTAAGGCGGCGTTGATCTCTTCCAGATCGCTTTCGATGGCTTCAAAGACCTGATGGAAGCCTTTGAACAAATCGGCCCCCTTCTGGCTGCCGACGCTGAAAGCGTAGGCGTTGCCCAGGTCGAGCATGTGCAGGTCGAAGCCGTCGTTGGCGCTGGCCGTGCCCATGTCGCGGCAGAAGGAGTTGGCAGAGCAAGGGGTCAGGCACTCCATGCTCACCAGGGTCACGCTTTCCCGATGCGCCTGGTAATGCTGGTCGGTGAAGCCCTGGCTAAAGATGCGATCAAACAGTTTGAGGGCGTGGATGTCGCAGGTGTGCAACCCCAGGATGACGGTTGGCTCTGGCTCGTTGACTACTTCCAGGCGGCTGCCATCCAGCCGGTAGTTGAGCAGCACCTCTTTCTGCGGCACCAGGTATTTCTTCGGCGGTAGGACGCTGGTAGGGTAATGCAGGGCCAGGTCTGCCACATCTTCGACCACATCGAACACGTACTGTCCATGTTTTTGCCGGGGGCCTACCACCCGAAACTGGGTACACAGACGGGCAACCCAATCGGGGAAGGCGGCTTTCGGCATGATCTTGAAGTTCATAGCCATCCTCTGTTTTGCTGTTGGTAATGGCCGCAGCGACGATGTGTTTTGTAGGCTGCGGACGGCGAAGTGGAAAAGGTGATACTCTCATTTATACCTATTGTGAACAATTTCACAAATGATATTTGTCCAGGTTTTTTATGACAAACGTCATCTAGGCAGGATTGGCCGGTTAGCTCTTTGTCTTTTAGCTGATCCGTTCTACAATCTGGTCTATGCAAGCTGAACTACGAACGCTAAACGGCCGTTACCGGCTTCTCGAACGTATTGGCAGTGGCGGCATGGCCGCCGTCTATCGCGCCCAAGATTTAAAGCTAGGCCGCTTTGTCGCCATCAAAATGCTGCACGAAAGCCTCACCAGCGATGAAGGCTTTCTTCTGCGCTTCCAGCGCGAAGCCCACGCCGCCGCCAATCTTACCCACCCCAACATCGTCACCGTCCACGACATTGGCCAGGAAGACCACCGCCATTACATTGTGTTGGAATACGTGGATGGCGACACCTTAAAGCAGGTGATCCGCGATAGCTCCGGCGAAGGCGGGTTTATGCCGATCAGCCGGGTGCTAGACCTGACCATTCAAATCTGTCATGGCATCGGCTACGCCCACCGCGCCAACCTGATCCACTGCGACTTGAAGCCGCAAAACGTCCTCGTCACCCGCGACGACCGGGTGAAAGTGGCCGATTTTGGCATCGCCCGCGCCATTAGCGAGGCAAGCCAACATCTGGCGGACAGCCAGGTGTGGGGCACGCCCCATTACTTCTCGCCGGAGCAGGCGGCTGGCGAAGCGCCGACGGCCGCTTCAGACGTGTACGCCATCGGGGTGATCTTGTTTGAGATGCTCACCGGCCGCCTGCCCTTCATCGCCGATTCGCCAACGGCCGTTGCCCTGAAACACCTGCAAGAGCCGCCCCCTTCGGTGATCGAGTTCAACCCCGGCGCGCCGCGCCAACTGGACGACATCGTGCAAAAGCTGCTGGCCAAGGAGCCAACCGCCCGCTACAGCACGGCCGGGCAGCTTGGCCGCATCCTCAGCGCCTACCGCGAGCGCAGCCTGGCCGATACCGGCCCGGTCTATCCAGCCGCCACCCGGCAAATGGGGAGCGTTACGGTGAAAACGGCCGTTCCCGTCACCCCCGCCATCCCCATCGTCGAGCAGAAAACCCAATTCCACCAACGCACGGCCTCGGACGCGCATGACACCCCGGTTCGGCCGATGCGCCCGCTCCCTCGCCCCACCCCGGCCCCGACCGCCCACCAGGAATCGCCAGAGGAAGGTGTTGATTGGACAATCATCAGCCTGGGGCTGACCGCCACCCTCGCCTTGTTGGGGCTGGTCCCGCTCTGGTATTTTGTCTATCGCGCCTGGACAGGGTAACGGCCGTTGCCGCTCTGAGCGTTTCGCGCCCCGCCGCCTTTCTGCTATACTGTGCATAAAGAGGTTTTTCGATGAATGCGACACGAATAACCAGGTGGTTCATCTACGGCATGATCGGGTTTGCGCTTTTCGCAATCCTGTGGAACTTTAGCGGCAGTCCGGCCCAGGCGGCGGAAATCTCCATCAGCCAGCTTGCCCAACAGGTGAAAGCGGGCGAAGTGGCCGAGATTGTGGTTTCGGGCAACCGGCAGCAGGTGACGGTGCGCTATGTGGATACGCAACGGCCGTCGAGCCGGGCCAACGTCAGCGGGGTCGCCTCTGTTGAGGAGATTCTGCGGCTCTATGGCGTGCCGGAAACTGTGCTGAGCGACGGCCGTTTAGCCATCACCTACGAACGCGCCAGTCAATTCGGCGGCTGGTTCAGCGTCGTCGGGCTGCTTCTGCCCGCCCTGCTGATGATCGGCTTCATCTTCTTCATCTTCCGCCAGACGCAAGGCTCCAACAACCAGGCGATGTCCTTCGGCAAAAGTCGCGCCCGCATGTTCACCAGCGACCATCCCACCGTCAATTTCGGCGATGTCGCCGGTGCGCAAGAAGCCAAAGAAGAGCTGCAAGAAGTGGTGGAATTTCTGCGTGAGCCGGAAAAATTCGTCCGCTTCGGGGCGCGCATCCCCAAAGGGGTGCTGCTCGTCGGCAGCCCCGGCACGGGCAAGACACTCCTGGCCAAAGCGGTCAGCGGCGAGGCTGGCGTCCCCTTCTTCTCCATTGCCGGTTCGGAATTTGTCGAGATGTTCGTCGGCGTGGGGGCCAGCCGGGTGCGCGATTTGTTCGAGCAGGCAAAGCGGCACAGCCCGTGCATCATTTTTATAGACGAGATAGATGCCGTCGGCCGGCAGCGCGGCGCAGGTCTGGGCGGTTCGCACGACGAGCGGGAGCAAACGCTCAACCAGATTTTGGTGGAGATGGATGGCTTCGACACCGATACTCACGTCATCATCCTGGCGGCCACCAACCGGCCAGACATCCTCGACCCGGCGCTGATGCGGCCTGGCCGTTTCGACCGCCGGGTGGTGATTGATCGGCCGGACATTCAAGGCCGGGAAGCCATCTTCAAAGTGCATTTGCGTGGCAAGCCCATCGCCAGCAACGTCAACGTACAGCGGCTGGCTAAAGCCACGCCCGGCTTCGTCGGCGCCGACATCGAAAACACGGTCAACGAAGCCGCCTTGCTGGCGGCGCGTCGCGGCCGTAAAAGCATCGGCATGAACGAATTCCAGGAAGCGGTGGAACGGGTCCAGCTTGGCCCGGAGCGCAAGAGCCGGGTGATCACCTCGGAAGAGCGGGAAATCATCGCCTACCACGAGACAGGGCACGCCCTGGTCAGCCATTATCTGCCCGGCGCGCCGCCGCTGCGGAAGATCACCATCATCCCGCGCGGCATGGGCCTGGGCCTGACCTGGTACATGGAAGATGACAATCTGCTGCCAAACAAGACGCAGTTGTTGGCCCAAATCGCCAGCACGTTGGGGGGCCGGGTGGCCGAGGAAATTGTCTTTAGCGAGGTGACGGCCGGCGCGAGCAACGATTTGCAGCGCGTAACGCAAATCGCCCGGACGATGGTGACGCAGTATGGGATGAGCGAGAACCTGGGGCTGCGAGTTTATGGGCAGAAACAGGAATTGGTCTTTTTGGGTCGGGAGATCAGCGAGCAGCGCGATTATTCGGATGCGCTGGCGGAGCAAATTGACCGGGAAGTACGAGAGATAATTGACCGGCAATATACGCGAGCGCGAGCGATTTTGCTGGAGAATCGGGAAGCGATGGACCGGATCGCCCAGGCGTTGTTGGAAGAGGAGAGTCTGGAGGCGGAGGAGTTTGTAGCGTTGATCGAGGGAGTGGAACGGCCGTTTCCCCCTTCTGACCCACCGCTTAGAGCCAAACGAACCACCAACAAAGAAGATTCGCCCGATTGGAACAGCCCGACCTTGAATTTGCCGCCCGCACCCACTCCGGCCTGAACCACCCACCACACCCACGAACCACCCAGCCTTTGAAGGAGATGGAACGCTGCCTAAACTAACCTATCGTCCGGCGCTTGTTGAAGATTTCCCGGCCTGTCTGGCGCTAGACCACAGCTACCAGACGAGCCGCGTCTGGCAGATGCGCCTGACGCCAGGGGCGGAAGCCATTCGCGTGCAGTTTCAGGTGGCGCGGCTGCCGCAAAACGCCACGATCCCTTACCCTTACAGCGCGGAGGAATTGCGGAAACGGTGGTGGGAGGCGCATTGGTTCCTGGTGGGTGAGCAAGCCGGTGAAGTGAGGGCTTACGTAACGGCGACGCTGGAGGCGTTGCGGCCGGTCGCCTGGGTGGGCGATTTAGCGGTCGCGCCTCAGTTACGCCGCCAGGGGCACGGCTCTGATTTGTTGGCGGCCGCCGCGTCCTGGGCAAAAGGGGAAGGGGGCGCCTATTTGTCAACGGCCGTTTCCCAGAAAAACGACCCCGCCATGCACTTCCTCCGGCGCAACGGCTTCACCTTCAGCGGCTACAATGAAACGCCGGTGGAAAAACAAGACATTGACCTGTACTTTAGTCTGAAATTATGAGGTAGGAACCGGGAAATTGGCGGATCGAGGGTAAGCGACTGGCTAATCTCCAAGCCCCAATCCCCAATCTCATCTTACAAGCGATGAATAGCGTGTTATTAGAAGTTCTAGCCCTGACCAACGACGTACTCCAGGCCGTCATCGTCATTTTTGGGTCGGCGGTGGTGTTGTACAACCTGGGCCGCAGCCTGCGCATCCGGGTGATGCGCGCCTTCTGCGCCCTGGTCTCTTTGGTGATCATCGTCTACCTGACAGAACTGCTGGTCAGCCGGATCATGACGAGCTACTCGGCCGGGAACTGGTTGATGGCCGGTTGGGTAGGCATCGCCCTGGCCCCGGCCGCCCAATATCACCTGGCCGACGCCCTGCTGGAGATCACCGGCACAAAATCGCGCCGTTACCTGGTGACGGCCGGCTATCTCAGTGGCCTTGCCTTCCTGGGGGTCGCGCTTCTGACCGATTTAATCGTCGGCCCGCCGGTGATCCTGCCGCACGCGCCTCACCTGACAGCCGGGCCGCTCTTCCCACTCTTCGCCGTTCACTTCTGGCTCGTCACGGCCGCCAGCATCCGCACCGTCTGGCGCGCCCGGCAGCGCTGCATCACCTCAGCCACCCGGCAGCGCATGACCATCACCCTGATCGCTTTCCTGGCCGCCCCGCTGGCCGTCTTCCCTTACCTGGTGATAGGCAGCGGGACAGGATTAACCGAATCCATCCTGTTCTGGCTGGTGGCGATCAGCGGCAATCTGGTCGTTGGGGTTATGTTTGCCTTGCTAACAGCCCACCTCATCTACTTCGGTTCCAGTTCGCCGGATCGGGTTGTGCGGGTGCGGTTGTTCAAGTTCATGGCGCGGGTTCCGCTGGCGGGCACAGTCGTCCTGCTCGTCTACATTTTGGTTAGCCGGAGCAGCCCCTTTTTGGGCCTGCCCACAGAGACCGCGCTCGGCTTCACCCTGGTCGCCACGGTGATGTTGGTGGAATGGGCGATCCACGCCTATAAAAAGCCGCTGGAGCGCTTCTTCCAACTCAACAACGATCCTGACCTGCGCCGCATTCAGGTTCTGAGCGAACGGCTGCTGACGACAGCCGATTTGCGCCAATTCCTGGAGAGCGTGCTGGCAGCCACCTGCGAGGCGCTGCGCATTCCTACCGCCTTCGTCGCGGCCATCACCGATAACGGCCCCCGGCTAGAAGCGGTCATCGGCCCCCTGACCGAGCCAGAGGCTATCTGGCAGCAGGCGGATTGGCTGGAGTTGGCCCAGGCAGAGGGTGAAAACGGACATCACAATGGGGTTGGTGACGAACCGGCCCTGCAATCGGTAGAGAATTTCCTGCTCTGGCAAAATTATTGGATACGGCCGTTATACAGCCGTAACCGCGACGTGGTGATCGGTATCCTGGGGCTGCGCGCCCGCGCCCCTGAACCGGACCTGAACGACATTGAGAGCCGGGTGCTGGACCGCCT
>CAYONK010000163.1:0-8654 GCA_964405285.1 uncultured Ardenticatenaceae bacterium | reverse complement strand
AAAGTTAGTATCAAGAATCGAGGACATTTGCGAACTACTTTTGAAGCAGTACACAGATCCAATGATGTACTCACCGCATGGAGCGATTTACATGATCTTGCTAGAACCCGAGAGCAGGTGTTAGCAAATACGCACCATACAGTTCCAAATGAAGAATGGCTGAACTGGCGCTATTCCCGTGAGAATCAAGGTTACCGTTTTGTGCATCTGGCAAATACTGGTTGGTGTTCATACCGCTTACGACGCTCCGCTGAAATAACCGAGGTACTCTTGGGTGATGTCTGGTTAGCCAACGGGACAGCTACTAACATCAGGAGATTGCTGGCTGTAGTGACTGAGGTAGAAAGACCAACTTTGATCAGCATCTTGTTAAGCCGATGGCATCCCTGGCATCATGCTTTTAGGCGAACCGGATTTTTGCCGGATTGGAAGGGCGATCTTAACTTTGGGGTAAAAGTAATCAATGATACAGCACGTGATTTGTTAGATAACACACGCTGGGCATTGATGACAGCAGATATTGACACGTTTTGATGGGGCAGCGTATATGACAAAATCACGTTTAAAGCGTGGGATAGCCTCGATCTGGCGACCTAAAATTGCGCCAAGAATTATCTATCACCACAGCGTTCATCCTTCGGACTCGTTCAGTTTGCATCCCGACAAATTTCGCCGTCAGATCGAATGGTTACTCGAAGAAGGATATAGTTTTTTTACTTTTTCAGACATAATACAACAGAGCCTTGCTGGAAAAACCCAACCGAAAACCGTATGCATAACTTTTGATGATGGGTATCTCGATAACTACGAATATGCCTTTCCTATCTTGGATGAATTAAAAGTACCAGCCACCTTTTTTGTTGTTTCAGGAATGATAAAACAGGACTCGCAGAATACGAGAGAGGGCAACTTGTTGTATCCTGACCGCTTAATGATGAATAAGAAGCACTTGACTGAATTGATCGCGGCGGGAATGGAGGTTGGGAGTCATACGCGCACTCATATTCACGTTCGCCAAACATTACGGCGGTCACCGGTCAAGGCCCTAGAAGAACTTGTCAGATCGCGCAGTGAACTTGAGGATATCACAGGCTGCAAAGTGCTAAGTTTCGCTTATCCCAATGGGCAAAAAGGTGTGTTTGATGTCGCAACTCGACAACTATTGGTAGAAGCTGGTTATCAATATGCGGCGACAACCATTTGGGGACATATTGGTTCAGGTTGTAACCCTTTGGAAGTTCCACGTATGGAAATGAAAGCGGATGATTCGTTAGACATTTTCTCTAACAAAATCAATGGTCAATATGATTTTATGCGATGGATCCATCATATACGGGATGGTAGTCGCCAGTGGAGCAAACTGGAGTAATATGCGGTTAGGTATCGATGCTTCTAATATTCGCGCTGGCGGAGGGGTTACTCATTTGGTTGAATTACTTCGGGCTGCTGACCCGCTGCGATACGGTTTTGATCAGGTAATCGTTTGGGGTGGCACTAATACATTGCAGCGTATCGAAGACCGCCCATGGTTACAAAAAATACATGATTCATGGCTGGATAGATCCTTGCCATTTCGCCTTTACTGGCAGCGCTTTAAGCTAGATCGGATGGTTGAAACGCAGGCTTGTGATTTGCTTTTTATTCCCGGCGGATCATATGGTGGTGGATTTCGGCCATTTGTAACAATGTCTCAGAACTTGCTCCCCTTTCAATGGTCGGAAGCCCGTCGCTATGGCTATTCAGGGATGTATTTGAAACTCATAGGCTTACACCTTTCTCAATCGAAAACTATGCGGAGGGCAGAAGGCACGATTTTCCTAACAAATTTTGCACGCGATGTCGTTACAGATAGTTTGGGGCAGACATATGGCTTGACAAAAGTGATTCCTCATGGCGTAAATAAAATGTTTGAACATCCGCCACGCCCAACCAAACCTGTTGAAATGTTTTCACCCATGCAACCTTTTCGTGTCCTTTATATCTCTATTGTTACAGTCTACAAGCATCAATGGCATGTTGCGGAGGCAATTGCCTCTCTAAGGAAACGGGGACTACCTATGCAGTTAGAATTGATAGGCCCTGCCTATGGACCTGCTTTAAAACGCTTGCTTAACACTTTAGCTATGCTTGATCCCAAAGGTGAATTTACCAGCTATAGGGGATCAGTTTCTTATGAAAACTTGTACCAAGAATATCAACAAGCAGATATCTTTGTGTTTGCATCAACCTGTGAAACCTTTGGCCAGATTGTGACCGAGGCAATGTCTGCTGGTTTGCCCATTGTTTGCGCCGATACAGGTACTATGCGTGAACTTATGGAAGAGGATGCGATCTATTTTAACGCAGAAAAGCCAGAGGAAATCGCAGCCGCAATTGAAGTGGTATTTAACGATCCTGTTAAGCGAAGGAGCATGGCTTATGCGGCCTATAAGCGCTCACAGCACTTTACTTGGGAGAAATGCGCTCAGGCAACTTTTGATTTTCTTGCTCAGTTTGGACAAGAAAATCGATAAACTATAACTAACTTGATATGTTTACCAACGAACGACTTTTGATCACCGGCGGCACCGGCACATTCGGCAACGCCGTGCTGCGCCGCTTTCTACAAACCGACATCGGCGAAATCCGCATCTTCAGCCGCGACGAGAAAAAGCAGCACGACATGCGGCTGGCCTATAACAACCCCAAGCTAAAATTCTACATT
Source organism: uncultured Ardenticatenaceae bacterium (assembly GCA_964405285.1). Classification (GTDB taxonomy): domain Bacteria; phylum Chloroflexota; class Anaerolineae; order Promineifilales; family Promineifilaceae; genus Leptovillus. The sequence continues at coordinate 5,950 of CAYONK010000163.1, read as the reverse complement.
GGCGACGTGCGCCGGCCGGAAAGCCTGTTAGACGCCATGGTAGGGGTGGATTTTGTCTTTCACGCCGCCGCCCTCAAGCAAGTGCCCTCCTGCGAGTTCTATCCGATGGAAGCGCTGCTGACCAACAGCGTCGGGGCGGAGAACGTGATGAACGCGGCGATGCGGGCGGGCGTGAAAAACCTCATCGTCCTCAGCACCGACAAAGCGGCTTACCCCATCAACGCCATGGGCATCTCCAAAGCGATGATGGAAAAGCTGGCGGTCGCCAAAGCCCGCGTCGCCGCCGACCGGGGCTGCACCATCAACATCACCCGCTATGGCAATGTGATGGCTTCGCGCGGCTCCGTCATCCCCTTGTTTGTGGACCAGATGCGGGCGGGCCGGCCGCTCACCGTCACCGACCCGGCCATGACCCGCTTCATGATGAGCATTGACGACGCCGTAGATTTGGTGCTGTACGCCTTCCAACATGGCGAACCGGGCGACCTCTTTGTGCAGAAATCCCCGGCGGCCACCATTGAAACGCTGGCCAGGGCGCTGCTGCGCCTCTTTGCCGCCGACAATCCCATCCAGATCATCGGCACGCGGCACGGCGAAAAGGGGTATGAAACGCTGCTCACCCGCGAAGAGATGCTGCGGGCGGTGGATTGCGGCGACTATTTCCGCGTCCCGGCCGATAACCGAGATTTGAACTATGGCGCGTACTTCACCGAAGGAGACGCCCGCCTCTCGGCCCTGTCTGACTACAACTCCGACAACACCGAACGACTGGACGAAGCGGGCATGATGGCCGTGTTGGGCAAGCTGCCCTACATCCAGGCAGAGTTGGCCGGACAGCATACGTCGCAGGAGGCGTTGGTATGAAAATCTTAGTCACGGGGGCGCAAGGATTTATCGGTCGTAATCTGACGGCCCATTTGCGGCAAAACCCGGCCTATGAAGTGTGGGGGTTTGACCAGGAAAACAGCCCGGCCGAGTTGGAAGCGTGGTTGGCGCAGGCAGATTTTGTCTTTCATCTGGCGGGGGTGAACCGGCCGCAAACGGAAGATGAGTTCCAGACCGGCAACGTGGATTTGACGGCGCGCATCTGCGATTTCCTGCAAGCGCAGGGCAAAACAACCCCCTTGCTGCTTTCCTCTTCGATTCAGGCAGACCGCGATAATCCCTATGGGCAGAGCAAGCGTCTGGCGGAACAGGTGGTAACGCGCTACGCGGCGCAGAGCGGTGCAGCGGTGTTTATCTATCGGCTGACCAATGTCTTCGGCAAATGGTGCCGCCCCAATTACAATTCTGTCGTCGCCACCTTCTGCCACAACATCGCCCACGACTTGCCCATCACCATCTCCAATCGGGCCAATGAGATTGACCTGGTGCATGTGGATGATGTCATCCAGGCGTTTATGGCTGAATTGGCGGTTGAAACAGGGTCGAATCAAGCCATCTACCGCGAGGCTGGCCCCACGCGCCGTATTTCGTTAGGCGAATTGGCCGACTTGCTCCACGCCTTCCGCCAATCCCGCCAATCCCTCTTTGTGCCCAACTTCGCTGACCCCTTTGTCCATAAGCTGTACAGCGCCTACCTTTCCTATTTAGAAACTGACAACTTTGCCTATAACCTGGAGCAGCGGTGCGATCCGCGGGGCTGTTTAGCTGAATTTGTCAAATCACCCGCTTTTGGACAGATTTTTGTCTCCCGCACCGCGCCGGGCATTACGCGGGGGCATCATTACCACCATATCAAAACAGAAAAGTTTCTCGTGCTAGAAGGCCAGGCCATCATCCGCTTTCGCCACATTGAATCCGATCTAGTCATCGAATACCCGGTGCGCGGGGAAGAGTTCAGAGTGGTGGATATCCCGCCGGGTTACACACATTCCATCGAAAATGTGGGCGATAGCGAACTGGTGACGCTCTTTTGGGCCAGCGAGATATTTGACCGCGAACACCCAGACACGATTTATGAGCAAGTCTAAACTATGAAAGTTGCAACTATTATTGGTACCCGCCCCGAAATCATTCGCCTGTCGCGCGTCATGGCCACGCTTGACCGTTATCTGGATCACATCATTATCCACACTGGACAGAATTATGATTATGAGCTGAACCAAATTTTTTTTGATGACCTAGAGATTCGCAAACCTGATTACTTTCTGGAATGTGCCGAAGAGACGGCTGCGGCCACCATTGGGGCTATCATTGCCCGTACCGATGCGCTCTTGCGCGAAACCAAGCCCGATGCAGTCTTGATTTTGGGCGATACCAATAGCTGTTTGGCCGCCATTTCTGCCAAACGGCTCAAAATACCCATCTTTCATATGGAAGCAGGCAATCGCTGTTTTGACCAGCGCGTGCCAGAGGAAATCAACCGCAAAATCGTAGACCACATCAGCGACATCAACCTGCCCTATTCCCAAATCTCCCGCGACTACCTGCTGCGCGAAGGGCTGCCGCCCGACCGGGTGATTGTCACCGGCAGCCCGATGTATGAGGTGCTGCACCATTATCTGCCCAAAATTGAGGCGTCGGACGCGCTGACGCGGTTGGGATTAGAGCCAGAAGGGTATTATCTGGTCAGCGCTCACCGGGAGGAGAATGTAGATTATCCCGGCCAGTTCGCCCGGCTGATTGAGACACTAACGCAATTGGCCGCTACCGGGCGGCGGGTGATTGTCTCTACCCATCCGCGAACGCGCAAGCGGTTGGGAGCGGAGCAGGTAACGCTGCCCCCGGCGGTAGAACTGCTGAAACCCTTCGGCTTTTCTGATTATGTCCATCTACAGTTACACGCTAAAGCGGTATTGTCCGACAGCGGTACGATTACCGAAGAGTCTTCTATTCTCAACTTTCCCGCGCTGAACATTCGCCAGGCGCATGAACGACCGGAAGGGATGGAAGAGGGGACGGTGATGATGGTGGGGCTAGATTGGGAGCGGGTGGCCGAAGGGTTGCGTATCCTGGAACGGCAGCCGCGCGGCCAACAGCGGCAATTGCAAATTGTAGCGGATTATAGCAAGCCGAATGTGTCGGAAAAAGTAGTTCGCATCATTCTCAGCTACACCGATTACGTCAACCGCGTGGTGTGGCAGAAGCCAGTTTAGCGAACCGCCTGTGCGAATTTTAATTTTGTCGCAGTGGTTCCAGCCGGAGCCGACCACAAAAGGGTTGCCTTTCGCCCAGGCGTTGGCGGCGCAAGGGCATACGGTGGAAGTCCTGACCGGCTTCCCGAACTATCCGGGCGGCAAGGTGTATCCGGGCTACCGCGTCCGCCTCTGGCAGCGGGAGGAGATGGAAGGTATTCGGGTGAACCGGGTGGCTCTTTATCCGAGCCATGACCAATCTGGCCTGCGCCGGATGCTGAACTATCTGAGTTTTGCCCTTTCGTGCCTGCTGTTGGGACCCTGGTTGGTGGGTAAAGCGGACGTGATTTACGTCTACAATTTGGTGACGTTGGGGCCGGCCGCGTTCTGGCTGCGGTTTCTCTTTGGGGCGAAGGTGTTGCTTGACGTGCAGGATTTGTGGCCGGAGTCGGTGACGAATTCCGGGATGCTGCCGGGAGGCGTGGGCAGTCGGTTGCTAACGGCCGTTTGCCATGCCATCTATCGCCGCGCCGATTGGTTGGCGGTCTTGTCGCCTGGCTTCAAGGAGGCATTGGTCGGGCGCGGCGTGCCGCCGGAGCGAATTGAGGTGATTTACAACTGGGTCAACGAGGCGGCGCAGAAGCCCGCTCCCCGCGATGAGGCGTTGGCGGAGGCGTGGGGGATGAACGGCCGTTTCAACATCCTCTTCGCCGGGACGATGGGGGTGATGCAGGGGTTGGACACCGTGTTGGCGGCGGCGCAACTTTGCCAGCAAACTGTCCCCCAGGCGCAATTTGTCTTTGTCGGTGGCGGCATAGACCGCCCGCGCCTGGAAGCGGAAGCGACGCGATTGGGACTGACGAATGTGTGCTTTTTGCCGCGCCAGGAGCCGGAGGCGATGGGGCCGCTTTATGCCCTGGCCGACGCGCTGCTGGTTCACCTGAAAGATGACCCGCTGTTTCGCATCACCATCCCGTCGAAAACGCAGGCGTATCTTTACATGGGGCGGCCGATCCTCATGGCGATGCAAGGGGATGTGGCCGAGTTGGTGCGGCAGGCGGGATCCGGGCTGCTCTGCCCGCCGCAAGACCCGGAAGCGTTGGCAACGGCCGTTGCCCAATTAGTCGCCATGCACGCCGAGGCGCGGGAGCAGATGGGGCGCAATGGGGCCGCCTTTTACGCGGAGAAGTTGGCGATGGAAATTGGGGTGGCGCGGTTCGAGAAACGAATGCGTTTATTGGCTAATGATTGTGCGGGGCAAGGTAATGAAGATGAGTAACGGCCGTTCCCCCCACCCCAAACGCCTCTTCGACCTCACCTTCTCCGCCCTGGCCTTGCTCCTGCTTTCCCCGTTGCTTGGCCTGCTGGCCCTGCTGGCGCGCCTCAAGTTAGGGTCGCCCGTCCTCTTTCGCCAGCAGCGGCCAGGGCTGCATGGCAAACCCTTCACCCTCGTCAAATTCCGCACGATGACCGACAAGCGGGATGGACAAGGCAACCTGCTGCCCGACGCCGAACGGCTGACGCCATTCGGCAAATTCCTCCGCGCCAGCAGCCTGGACGAACTGCCGGAACTATGGAACGTCCTCAAAGGGGAGATGAGCCTGGTCGGCCCGCGCCCCTTGCTGATGCAATACCTGCCCCTCTACACCCCGGAACAGGCGCGGCGGCACGAGGTACGGCCAGGAATCACGGGATGGGCGCAGGTAAACGGCCGTAACGCCCTCAGTTGGGAAGAAAAATTCGCCCTGGATGTCTGGTACGTGGATAACCACACCCTCTGGCTCGATTTGAAAATCATCTTTCTCACCTTGCTCAAAATCGTCAAACGGGACGGCATCAACCAGCCCGGCGCGGCGACGATGCAAACCTTTACCGGATCACAGGAGTAAGTTATGACAGAACAAATTGCAATTTATGGCGGCGGTGGCTTTGCTAGAGAAGTCGCCTGGTTGATTCAGTCGTGTAACAGAGAAAAGAAGTTGTATGAAGTTGTTTGCTTCATTGATGATGACGTTCAGTTGCAAGGCCAGGTTATCAATCGCATACCCGTCATTAGCTTTGAGCAAGCAAAGAATCAGTTTTCAGGCATTGGTGTGGTTGGGGCAATTGGCAATCCTAAAACACGCCAAACTGTGATGGAGAAAGTAATCAACGCTGGTTTCTCGACACCAACTATCATCCATCCCAATGTGGAATATTCGGAATGGGTAGATATTGACCCCGGCGCTGTCATATGCGCCGGCAATATTCTGACCACAAACATCAAATTAGGGAAGCAGATTCAAATTAATCTTGATTGCACAATTGGACACGACGTAATTATGGGTGATTACACCACGCTGGCTCCTGGAGTCCATGTTTCAGGTTGGGTACATTTTGGTAAGCGTGTGTATGTGGGAACAGGAGCGGTTATCATCAATGGGGTTGAAGGGAAGCCCTTGGTTATCGAAGATGATGCTGTAGTTGGGGCTGGCGCATGTGTTACCAAGTCGGTTGCTAGTGGCGTAACTGTGGTAGGTATACCTGCAAAACCATTGCAGCGTTAATAAATTGACAAAGCAATCGTGATGAAAGGTGTAGCCGCAGGCGCAACGGCCGTTCGCTACCACACCCACTAAACCACTCCCACGCGAACCCACCCACCCAACTCAGTCTGGTAGATAGGGAAAGAGGAGGGGAAACGGCCGTTCTACAACCTACTCCGACACAATCCGCACCACCTCCGCCACCACTTCTGCCACCTTCGCTTCAGACAATTTCCCCGCAGTGCGCAAAATAATGGTGGCATCTGCCGTGAACAAACGGTTAGGGCGCGCATGAGTATTGCAAGGATTCTGGGCATTAGTTCATGGAATGCCAGGCAGTAATGAAAC
>CAYONK010000162.1:8410-8684 GCA_964405285.1 uncultured Ardenticatenaceae bacterium | reverse complement strand
GGGCAAGAAGGCCGTTTCCGCCGCCAACTGAACCGGCTCACCGGCAATCTGCCCGACAGCATCATCTGCGTTTCCCAACAAGTCGCCGACTTCGCCGCAAACGAAATCGGCCTGCCCCGCGCCAGGCTCACTGTCATTCGCAACGGCATTGACATAACCCAATTCGACAATCTCCCCGACCAGCCAACCGCCAGAGCCGAATTTGGCTTACCCATTCAAGCGAAAATAATGGCCGCCATCGGCCGGCCGCGCCCCGTGAAAGGGTTTGACGATT
>CAYONK010000162.1:0-8400 GCA_964405285.1 uncultured Ardenticatenaceae bacterium | reverse complement strand
ACAAACGGCCGTTACAAACCGCCGCCCAACAACTCCCCTGCGCCAATTGCGTCCTTTTCCTCGGCGATCAGCAAGAGATCCCACGCCTGCTGGCCGCTTGTGATTTGCTCGTCCTCCCTTCTTTGTGGGAAGGGCTACCCAATGTTGTTTTAGAAGCGATGGCCGCCAGGCTGCCAGTGGTGGCAACGGCCGTTGGCGGCACCCCCGAACTGATCACCCACAACGAAACCGGCCTGCTCGTCCCGCCCCGCGACCCAAAGGCTTTGGCTGAGGCGATTCGCCAACTGCTCAATCATCCCGAACTGGCGGCGCAAATGGGGCAAAATGGCCGTCAACGCGCCGTCGAACAATTCGCCATTGAGCGCATGGTAGAGCAAACCGAGGCCCTCTACGAACGGCTGCTGCGCGAAAAGGGGCGGTAACGGCCGTTGAATATGATACAATGGGCTTCATTACCAAGAGGTGAATTATGACCGCACAGCCCGCTTCAGAACTGTACGAACAAACCTTGTTAAGCATCGTCAAAACGCTTCCAGTAGAGCAAGTGAAGGAAATCCTGCAATTTGCCCGCTTTGTCCAAACGCAAACGCTGGCCGATTTTGCCTTCCTCGAAGAAGAAACGGCCGAAGAAATCGCCGCCGACGAAGCGCTCTGGGAGGCGCAATTTGCGGCGACACAAGATGGACTGCGCCGGATGGCCGATGACATTCGCGCCGAGATCCGGGCGGGCAAGAGTACCCCCATGGCTTTCACCAAAGATGGCAAAATCGTCCCTGGATGAAATCTCGCGCCTTACCCAGATTTTGGAAACAATTTGACGCGCTGCCGGTTGAGATTCAGAAACGGGCGTACCGCGCCTATCGCTTATGGCGCAGTAACCCAATGGCGCGTAGCCTGTACTTCAAACGAGTCAGCGACTCTGAGCCGATCTATTCAGTGCGCATTGGTTTGGGGTATCGCGCGTTAGGGCTAGTCGAAGGCGATACCATCTACTGGTATTTTATTGGCGATCATGATACCTATGATCTTGAATTGAAACGGTTGTAAAGCTCCATGCCCCCCATCCGCGTCCTCCACCCCATCACCCGCCTGATCATCGGCGGGGCGCAAGAGAATACCATGCTCACGGCCGATTACCTCAACCATCGGCCCGAATATAACGGCCGTTACGCCGTCTCCATCCTCTCTGGCCCACAAACCGGACCCGAAGGCTCCCTCATCGAAGAGGTCCGCGCCCGCAACATCCCTCTCACCATCATGCCCGAACTGCTGCGCGAAGTCAGCCCCGCCAACGACCTGAAAGCCCTGCTGAAAATGGCGAAGCTGATGCGCAACGGCCGTTATCACATCGTCCACACCCACAGCTCCAAAGCGGGCGTCCTGGGGCGCGTCGCCGCCAAAATCGCCCGCGTCCCCCTCATCGTCCACACCGTGCATGGCTGGAGCTTCCACCAGCAAATGTCGCCGCGCAAACTACGCTTCTACGTCGCCCTGGAAAAAATCGGCGATTGGTGCGGCCACGAAGCCATCGTCGTCGCCGCCCAAGACCGCGAAAAAGGGCTGGCGCAAGGGATTAACGCCGCCCATTACCCCCTCATCCGCAGCGGCATCGAGCTAGACCGCTTCGGCCACCCGCAAACCCCGCCCGTCGAGATGCGCCGCCAATTAGGCATCCCGGCCGATGCGCTCGTCGTCGGCAGCGTCACCCGCCTGTCGGCGCAAAAAGCGCCGCTGGATTTGGTAGACGCTTTCATTCGTGTAGCCAATGAGATACCCGCCGCCTGGTTCGTCATCGTTGGCGACGGGTCATTGCGGCCAGAGGTGGAAAGCGCCCTGCAAGCGGGCGGCATTGCCGGGCGCACCATCCTCACCGGCCTGCGCCGCGACGTGCCGGAGTTGCTGGCCGCCTTCGATGTATTCGCGTTGAGCAGTTTGTGGGAGGGGCTGCCCCGCGTCTTACCCCAGGCGATGGCCTCCGGTCTGCCCATCGTCTGCACCGCCGCCGATGGCTCGGCGGAGGCGATAGAAGAGGGGGTGAATGGCTTTCTGGTGGGTAAGGGGGAAACGGCCGTTCTCGCCGCCCGCCTTACCCAATTGCTCCAGGATGGGGAACTAAGGCGCAGGATGGGGGAAAACGGCCGTACCCGCGCCCCCCAATTCAGCGCCGAAACCATGGTCCAAGAAATAGACGCCCTCTATCAAAAGCTGTTAGCGAATCGTTAGCACCTGCACCCCCACTACAACGTCTAACCAGGCGCGGTCAGCCGTCAGGGCCGGAATTTGTCGCGACAGCGCCAAAGCCAGGCAGGCGCGGTCCGCCAGCGAAAGCCCAGCCGCTTTAGTCAGCGGCAACAAAGAGGCTGCCAACGCTGCCTCCGCGCCGGCAAATGGGACGATCTCAATCTTGCTTGCCGCGATGCGTTGAAGCGCCAGTTCCGCCGGATGCCCATCTTGGACAAACCGGCCGATCACTTCGCTAAAGTTCACTGCGGAAAGGCAGCAATTGTCAATGTGGGCGGCCACCAGCTCATGCCCCGCTTCGCGGAACAGGAAGGCGAGCAGCGCGGAAGCGTCCAGGGCGATCATTCTCGCTGCGCCTCCCGTCGCCGTTCGGCGAGCAGCGTTTCCACTACCTGCTGCGGTTTGTCTGGCCCATAGAGCGCGTCTACCCAGTCGGGCAAGGCGCTGGCGGATGGGGCGGATTCTTCGGCGGTGATAACGGCCGTTAAAATCGCCCGCGCCTCCGCTTCCATACTGCGCCCCGCTTTTGCCGCCCGCACCCGCAATTGGGCGTGGACCTCGTCAGGTAAGTTGCGGATATTCAGTAAAGCCATCGGTTTACCTCTGCTCAGTTAGATTTGCCTACATTGTAGGCATTGTAGGCAAGCCTGTCAATCCATCGAGAAACAATGCTGTTCACCCTCGCCGCTTGTGCTATCATTAGCCCATGATGGCTCTATTTTGGAAGAATCGAGACACAATCCCGACTTTTGATAACGAACAACTATGAACTCAAAACTATCTCATTGGTGCAATGGTTTAATTGAAGCTGGCTGGCTAACGGCCGTTATCGCCATCCCCCTCTTCTTCAACATCCACTCCGACCGCATCTTCGAGCCGGACAAACTCACCCTTCTCCGCTCCATCGCTCTGGTGATGAGCCTGGCCTGGCTGGTCAAATTCATCAACGACCGCGCCTGGCAAGACCTCGATTGGCTCCGTTGGCGGAGCGAAAATTCAGTCTGGCGACGGCCGTTTGTCCTCCCCATCTTCCTCCTTGTCGTCGTCTACCTGCTCTCCACCCTCTTCTCCGTCACCCCCACCGTCAGTTGGGCCGGTTCCTACCAACGGCTGCAAGGAACCTACACTACCCTCTCCTACATCGTCGTTTTCGCCCTGATGGCCGCCACGATGCGCACGCGAGCGCAGGTACAGCGGGTGATCACGGCCGTGATCATCACCACCATCCCCATCGCCTTCTACGGCATGTTGCAGCGCTTCGGCCTCGATCCGCTCCCCTGGGGCGGCAACACCCAGCGCCGCATCGCCGGCCACATGGGCAACGCCATCTTCATCGCCGCTTACCTCATCATGGTCGTGCCCCTCACCCTGGCCCGGATCATAGACGCCTTCACCAACATCCTCAACGACGACAAACTCTCCTACGCCGACGTCGTTCGCTCCTCTATCTACATCTTTACCCTGGCGATGCAATTGTTGGCCATCTATTGGACCAGCAGTCGTGGTCCCTGGATCGGCCTGGCTGTCGCCCTTTTCGCCTTCATCCTCATCCTGCTCGTCTCCCTGCGCAATGCTGAGGGGGCGCAGCGCAAAATGGGGCTGACCGATGTGGGCAAGGCGTTGGCCTTGCTGCTCGTCGGCGTCGCTATCTCATTTATGGTTCTCGATTTCCTCATCGGGCAGATTGTAGGCACGGGGCGACTCTCTTCTCTGGATGGCCCCATTGCCTCTTTTGTCGCCTTTGCCGCCGCCGTTGGCCTCGTCACCCTGGCGATTTTTGTCCTGATGGCGATGCGCCGGGGCTGGGCCTGGCTCTGGCTCTCCTGGATGCTATTGGCCTTGCTCGTCGCCGCCGGATTGGGCGCCTTCAACTTCGCCGACACCCTGGATGAGCGCCTGGGCGATTCCCCTCTCCTGGGCGGCCTGACGACAACAATGGTCGCCTGGCAATCAGAGCCATCCATCGGCCGCCTGGGCCGCCTGTTGGAGTCGGATCAGGCCACCGGCCGGGTTCGCGTGCTGATTTGGGAAGGGGTGCTAGACCTGATCGGCTTCCACGAACCGCTGCAATTCCCCGACGGCCGCGAAGACCGCTTTAATTTTCTCCGCCCGCTCATCGGCTACGGGCCGGAATCTATGTACGTGGCCTATAACCGCTTCTACCCGCCGCAGTTGGCGACCGTCGAGGCGCGTAACGCCTCGCCCGACCGCTCGCACAATGAGACGTTCGACGCCCTGGCGATCACCGGCTGGGCTGGCTTTTTGGTCTGGCAGGCGCTGTATGTCAGCGTCTTTTACTATGGTTTCAAGTGGCTGGGCGTGGTGCGCGGCAAGCGAGACCGGAACATCCTGATTGGGTTGTGGATTGGTGGGGCGGTGGTGGGGACGGCCGTTATCGTCCCAGCCATGGGTCCACCTTTCCTCGGCGTCGCCGTGCCTTTTGGCAGTATCATCGGGCTGGTGGTTTACCTGGTCTACTACGCCCTCTTCGTCCCCGGCGAAGGGGACGGAGAGGCCCAAGACCCCTTCCAGCCCGACCGCCTGCTGATGATGGGCTTGGTCACGGCCGTTCTCGCCCATTACGTCGAAATCCATTTCGGCATCGCCATCGCCGCCACCCGGCTGCACTTCTTCGCCTTCGTTGGGCTGATGTTTGTTTTGGGCTATGCGCGGCCTGGGGTGGTGGAGGAAACGGCCGTTCCCGCTTCTGTCTCCGGTAAAGGGCGCAGGCGCCGCGTCGCCGCCCTGCCAGAAAGCAAAGAGCTGTGGGGGCCGGTCTGGCTCGCCGCCTTTATGCTTGCCCTCACGCTTGGTATCATCGGCTACCAATTTACCACCTTCACCCCTCTGCCTAACGTAACCTACCAGACCCCGGCCGATCTGCCCGTCTCCGACATCTTCCGCCAATCCTTTTTCGTCAATCCCGGCAACGAGTTCGCCGACTCCCCCTTCGCTTTTGTTATGCTCATCCTCACCTGGGTGTTGGGCGTGGCCGTCATCGTGGCCGAAATGGTCAAAGCGGGCGAGCTGCGTTTTCCCCAGGTGGACGATCCGCTGTCGGGCAACCGGCAGCAGCTTGCAGGCGGCGCATTTCTCGGCGTGGGCCTGCTCAGCCTGATTTTACGCTTTGCCCTCTCCCCGCCGCCCGACGCCGGGGCGACCTGGATGTTGGGCCAGACCTTGTTCGTTATCGCTGCTGTCCTTAGTTTGTGGGCGGCGGCGCGGCTGCTGCTGAAGCAGCCCCAGGCGCGACTGACCGCCGGATTTGTCGCGTTGAGCGGGCTGCTGTTCGTCCTGCCCCTCTTGGTGGCCGGGAATGTGTTGGGGGGGCTGGCAACGGCCGTTCTCAGCGGCGGCCTGCTTTATCTCGTCTGGCAGCCTGATTGGCGGACTTCCCTGCTGCCCGCTGGGGTCATCGCCTTTGCCTCGCTGGCCATCGGCCTGCTCTTCACCTTTACCCAGGCTGCCTTGCTGCAAAGCACCCTCTTCTTCCGCCCCACCCAGGAGTTGCAAACCACCGCTCAACTGCTGGAATTCCGCGTGCAAGAGGCCAGCCAAGTCGCCTCCTTCCTCACGCTTTTCTACTTCTTCGTCATCGTCATCATGCTGCTCAGCGCGACAGCCATCTCCTGGCGCAGCATGGCCCAAACCCGCGAATCGGGCGCGACGGCCGGTTTTGCCAGCCTGGCTGCCCTCTCCCTGCTGACGCTCTTCCTCATCAGCAGCACCAATATGCGCATCATCCAGGCCGACATGATCTACAAGCGGGCCAAACCATTCGACCAACAGGCCGGGCAGCAGCGCAACGCTCAGACCTGGGACGTCGCCATCGCCATCTACAACAAGGCGTTAGAGCTGGCCCCGCGTGAAGATTTCTACTACCTCTTCCTGGGGCGAGCCATTTTGGAGCGCTCTGCCCTGGCGGAAACGGCAGCGGAACAGGAATTGCTTCTGCAAACCGCTTCTGACCGGCTGATCCGGGCGCAGGAGATCAACCCGCTCAACACCGACCACACGGCCAACCTGGCCCGCCTCAACACCCGTTGGGTAGACCAGACCCAAGACCTGGCGGAACAAGAGCGGCGTCTGACCGCAGCCGCGCAGTATTACCGGGATGCGCTCGCTCTCAGCCCGCAAAATTCGGTGATTCGCAACGAATACGGCCGTCTCGTCTACGCTTTGCAAAATGATTGTGACCGGGCGCTGGCCGTTTTTAGCGAAGCGGTGGAGATTGACCCCTATTACGCCATGAACTTCCTCGGCCGGGCCGACACGCTCATCGCCTGCGCCGCCAACGCCCCCGAAGCAGAGCAGCGCCTTGCTTACGAACAGGCATTGGCCGATATGCGCGCCGCCATCGAACTGGGCGACGAAAATCTGCAAGTCTGGCTGCGCGTGGCCCAACTAAACCAGGAACTCGGCGACACAGCCGGGGCGATTGAAGCGTACGAGGCGGTCCGCCGCCTGAACACCGGCGGCAGCGTGCCCGCCTGGCAGGTGGAGTATCTGCTGGCGACGCTCTACCGGGACGCGGGCGACACGGCCGAAGCGTTGGCGGCGGCCCAAGAGGCGCTGCGCCTGGTCCCCCCCGGTTCGGCTAACCAGGTGCAAGCCTTGCTGGCTGAACTGACAGGTCAGCCCATCCCGGAACCGCCGGACCCGACTTCGTTGAGCGGGGAACGGCCGTTGGCCCAACTCCCCCCCGCCGAACGCAACAATATCTTCAGCGGCCCGCCTCCCTTCGTCATAGACCCGGCCGGCCAGTATGAAGCGATCTTCACCACCGAGAAAGGGGAAATCCGCCTGCGCCTCTTCCCCGACGCCGCCCCGGTGACGGTGAACAACTTCGTCTACCTGGCAAACCAGGGCTTCTACGACGGCACGACCTTCCACCGCGTCCTCGACGGCTTCATGGCCCAGGCAGGCGACCCCAGCGGCACGGGGGCGGGCGGCCCCGGCTATATGTTCGAGGACGAGACGAACAATGGCCTGCGCTTCGACCGCCCCGGTCTGCTGGCGATGGCCAACGCCGGACCGGGTACCAACGGCAGCCAGTTCTTTATCACCTTCGCCCCGACGCCCTGGCTGGATGGCGGTCACACCATCTTCGGCGAAATCATCGCCGGTGAAGCGGTGCTGGACTTGCTGACGCGGCGCGACCCGCAGGCAAGCCCATCCTTCCTGGGCGACGTGATTGAGCGAATTGAGATTGTGGAAGTAGCGCCGTAACGTGCAAGCAGCCCTGGTAATTTTCCTGATTGCGTTGGCGGTAACGGCCGTTTCCATCCCCTGGGTGCGCAAACTGGCCCTCGGCCTCGGCTTCGTAGACGCCCCGGCGCAGCGCAAGCTGCACAAAGACCCCATCCCCCTGATGGGCGGCCTCGCCATCTTCGGTGGGGCGATGCTCGCCGTGCTGCTCTTCAGCAACGGCCTCTCCCGCTCCATCGTCGGCGTCGCCCTGGCCCTCAGCCTCGTCGCCCTCATCGGCTTGATTGACGACCGGCGCAGCCTGCCCGCCTGGGCCAAACTGGGTGGTCAACTCCTGGCCGGGCTGATCCTCATCTATTACGGCATCCACGTCCGCCTGCCCATCCCCGACCTGGCCAACTACGCCCTCACGCTCTTCTGGCTGGCGGGCATCAGCAACGCCATCAACTTTTTGGACAACATGGATGGGTTGAGCGCGGGCGTTAGCGCCGTCGCCGCCTCGTTTATGCTGCTGTTGGGCTTGCAAAATGGGCAATTTCTCGTCTCGTCGTTGGCGGCGGCCGTGTTGGGGGCCTGCCTGGGCTTCTTGCGCTACAACTTCAAACCGGCGCAGATCTTCATGGGTGACGCCGGTTCCCTCTTTCTCGGCTTTTCCCTGGCGATTTTAGGGCTGCAACTACGCTTCCCGGCCAACGTCAACTTCGTCACCTGGATGGTCCCGGTCTTCATCCTCGGCCTGCCCATCTTCGACACGACCCTGGTGGTGATCTCCCGCTTGCGCCGCGGCGTCAGCCCGAACACGGCCGGCAAGGACCATACGAGCCACCGACTGGTGCTGATGGGCTTCAGCCAGCGCGAAGCGGTGCTGGTTTTGTATCTGGCGACCGGGGTGTTTGGCATGATTGGTCTGTTCATCACCCAGGCGACGGTGCTGGAGGGGTACACGATGGC
>CAYONK010000161.1:2251-8719 GCA_964405285.1 uncultured Ardenticatenaceae bacterium | reverse complement strand
CGCCAGCAAGTCGAAGAACATCTCCAGCGACATCGCCTTGATCACGTCCGGGCTGGCCGTCTTGGGCGCGCCGAGATCAATCACACCATCGCGCAACTCTTTGGCGGCGCTGAGGTAGAAGTTACGCCAGGGGCCAGATTCCGCCTGGTAGCCTAGCTGTTCCAAAGTGTCGGCTTGCAAATCAAGGGCCGCTTTGTTATCCGGGTCGGCAAAGACAAGGTGGTTGACCACCTGGGCGACCCAGCGGTACTCACCCTTGTCGAACGATTCCCGCGCTTTGATCAGCAAGTTTTCCGCCCCGCCCATGAATTCGACATATTTCTGACCGGCAGCCTGTGGCGGCAGCGGGTGCAGATTCGCGGGATTGCCATCAAAAAAGCCCAAATAATGCTGGTAGACCGCTTTGACGTTGTGGCTGACTGTGCCGTAGTAGCCCCGGTTGTACCAGACATTGAAGAGGTCGGCCGGGAGTTGGCTTTCGACGATTTCCGGGATTTCCAGCAGGGTGTAGCCCTGATTGGCCAGGCGCATGGTCTCGTCGTGGATGTATTTGTACATGTCGCGCTGCTTCTTCAGGTATTCCACGCCCGCTTCCGCCCCCCAGGTGGGCCAATGGTGGGAGGAGAAGATGGCGTCGTAACGGCCTTCAAATATCTCAATCGCCTCATTAATATAATGCGCCCACACTTTGGGGTTGCGCACAATCGCCCCGCGCAAGGTATAGAGGTTGTGCATGTTGTGCGAAACATTTTCCGCCATGCACAAGGCGCGGCGTTGCGGGAAGAGGAAGTTCATTTCCGCCGGGGCTTCCGTGCCGGGCGTCAGTTGGAACTCGATTTCCAACCCGTCTATGACCATTCTCTGGCCGGTGTGGGTGACGGTATCGGTTGGCTCGATGAGGGTGGGGATGTCGGCTGAAGTGGTCTGTCCCAGACCGGCGCCTACTTGCCCGGTGCGGTCTTTGGGCAGCAAATTGCCATACATATAGCTGGCGCGGCGACTCATCACATTCCCGGCGATGACGTTTTCGCTGATGGCGAATTCCATGAAGTGGTTTGGCGCGATGACCTTCACCTGCCCAGATTGCACATCGGCCTGGGAAATGATCCCTTTCACGCCACCCCAATGGTCAATGTGGCTGTGGGTGTAAATGACGGCGACGATAGGCTTGCGGCCGAGGTGTTGGTAGACCAGCCCCATGCCCGCTTCAGCAGTGCGCGGCGTGATCAGCGGGTCTACCACCAGATAGCCGCTGTCGGTTTCGATGACGCTCATGACGGACAGATCAAAGCCGCGAATCTGGTAGACGCCGTCGGCGACTTTGAAAAGGCCATGAAAATTGGCATTCAGGCGCGATTGCCGCCACAGGCTGGGGTTGACGCTGGGCGGCGCGGTCTCTTCTTCGAGGAAAGCGAAAGCGCCGATGTCGTAGACCGAACGG
Organism: uncultured Ardenticatenaceae bacterium; assembly: GCA_964405285.1. Taxonomy (GTDB): domain Bacteria; phylum Chloroflexota; class Anaerolineae; order Promineifilales; family Promineifilaceae; genus Leptovillus. Next base: position 7,278 of record CAYONK010000161.1, on the reverse strand, counting down.
CCGTTTTCGTCCCGAATGACCAGATCGTCCAGCGTGGCGATAAACCCCTGGCGCGAGGCGGCGAAATCTTGCGTATCTTCCCAGGGTAAGGTCTCCAGCAGAGTTCGATTAGCGGCGGCCGTAAATTGGGTTGCTTCTTTCGCGTTTAACATACATTCTCCTTATTGCCGTGTTTTGCTCAGCCTGCTTGCTGGCCGTCATAACAGGGTTGCCCGGCTTTCGTTGCCAGGCATTCGACTTCCAGCAGGGGCAGCCCCACGTTGTAGAGGCTGCTTAACAAACCGATTAGAGCAGCCTGGTCGCGCAGGACGCCGGTGATGGTGGTGGTAACGGCCGTACTCTCGTCGTTGAACTGGATAGTCCAATCCGCGCTCAGGCATTCCAACCAGGATTCATCAAATGCGCCCTGGAAGCGGATGCGGTAAACGGCCGTTTCGTGCATTGTCAGTTTTTGCTGCACCATAACTGTATGCTACTGCAAACCACTGTCGGGCTAAAGAGGCGAAAGGAGTAGATTGGGAGTATTTAGGCGAGGAGGTTCAGGGTTTTTGCTTTGGCGATGGCCTGACGACGGCTTTTAACGCCTAGCTTTTGGTAAATGTTCCGGTTGTGCCGCTTGACCGTCAACACAGACAAGAATAACTGTCTGGCGATCTCTTTATTGGACAAGCCCTGCTGCAAAAGGAGTAAAATTTCCGCTTCACGCCGGGTCAGATCGGGTTCTGCGGTGGGGACGGTGGGGAAAACGGCCAGAATGCGGCCGATGTAGGCCGGGGCAACGCCGCGCTTTGCCACTTGCGCCAACAGGTCCGCCATAGCCGACCCCATCTCTACAAACAGGCGCAGATAGCCGCCCGGCTCGGCCAGGCGTACAGCCTGCTCCGCAGCGGCCAGGGCTTCTTCTGATTGCCCTTGCGCCTGGGCCAACAGCGCCCGCAGCGCCCATATCTGGATGAGCAGCCAGATATGGGCCGTCTTTTCGGCGTACTGCTGACAGGAAGCTAACAAATCGGCGGCTTCTTGATGGGCAACGGCCGTTCCCTGCGCCAGCAGCGCCTTCACGCGGGTCAATTCGTTGCCTTCCCAATACCAGAGCGGCAAACGGGCCGGTTGCGCCCCGCTTTGCGTCCAATGCACGGCCGCGCCCACATCGCCGCGCAGCAAGGCCAGGCGGGCGCGAAACGCTTCCACCTCCGGCGTGAGTTGAACCTGGTTCATCTCCAACAGCACCTGCGTTAACTCGTCCAGCGTTTGCCGCGCTTCCGTCTCGTCGCCCTGGCTGTGGCGCAGCAAAGCAAGGCCCAGCATCGCTTCATGGTAAATGCGAAAGTGGGCCTGATAGCGCCATTCCAGCACGACCGACCAGTGGGCATACGCTTCATCCAGACGGTTCCAATGGTAATAGACATGGCCTAAGAAATGACTCGCCCAGGTGATACTGAGAGGTTTCCCCTCAGCCAACCCCAACTTTAACAAGAATTTGCCGGTCTGCTCCAGGCGCTTCAAATCGCCGTTTGCGCCATAAATGGCGCCGGCCGCCAACAGCAGCATATAGCGGAAGATGTGCTGCTGCAATTGCTCATCATCCAGCCAGGCATTTAGCTTGCGCAGCGCGGATTCGGTCTGCCCCAGGCTTTGTTGCGCGGTAAGCTGGAACAAAGCCGCCAGGCCGCGAGCAAAAAAGTACTGGCGGGGCAGGCGGTCTAGTGCGGATTGGGTGTAGGCCATACATTGATCGAACTCATGCTGGAAAAAGGCCATTTCGCCGCGCAAGGCGTCTCGTTCGCCGCGCAAAATGTCGGGATGGCTGCTCCCGGCGGCAATCATCTCTGTTTCTTGGGCCAGCAATGATTCCGCCTGTTGCAGCAAAGCGGGGATTGTTTGGAATTTGGCCTGCCAGCGCAGCATCCACGCTTTGAGTTGCAGCAAGGCCGGCCGCCGCGCCACGACCTCTTCTGGCAGCAGCCCGAGCCAGCGGTTCAGGCGGTGCATGTCTCCCTGATTGAGCAGGTCGTGTCGCCGCTCTTCGATGAGGGCAACGGCCGTTGCCACATCACCCGCCGTCAGCAAATGGCGCAGCGCCGCTTCGGTGTAGCCATGTTTCGCCAGCCAGTCGCCGGCGCGGCGATGCAGCGAGGCAATCTCTTCTGGCTCGCATTCCTGCGCCAATCGCCGCAGCAAGAGTTCCTGAAACAGGGGATGGTAGCGATACCAGATGTCTTCTTCATCCAACGACACCAGGAAGAGGTCGCTGCGGACGAGATGGGGCAACAGCGATTTCGCGCCGGCCGATTGCTGCCCCAGCACCGCGTCGCATAAGGAAGCGTTAAACCGTTCGAGAACGGCCGTTTTCAACAAAAAGTCCAACACGGCGCGTGTCTGATGGGCCAAGACCTCATCAAATAAAAAGTCCATGATGAGGCGACGGTGGCGCTCTTGAAAGGCGCGGGCAAAGGCCGCCGGGTCTGTCTGCTCACGCAGGGAAAGCCCGGCCATTTGCAGCCCGATGATCCAGCCTTCGGTTTGCGCTTCGAGCAGAACGGCCGTTGTCTCATCCACTTCCGCGCCGGTTGTCTGGCTGAGGATAGCCCGCGCCTCCGCCCGCGCAAAGCGTAAATCGGCGGCGCGGACCTCCTGCAAGCGCTGCTGCGCCCGGCGGCGCGCCAGCAGAGGCAGCGCCGGGTCTGCGCGGGTGATCAGCAGCAGTTGCAGCCCATCCGGCTGATGCCGGATCAGACTCGCCATCACCTGCTGGATCGCTGGCAGGGTGATCATATGATAATCATCTAGCGCCAGGAGTAAGGGGTGGGACAGTTGGGACAGATCGTTGATCAGGGCGTTGGCGACGGTTTCCAGCTGCGGCGGTTGGATGGCGTTGAGGAGGGTCTGGGTGTTGGCGCACGGCTGTTCTTGGGGGAAGGTGTTATGGACGGCCGTTGTCAGATAGCGCAGAAAGACATCCAGGTCATTGTCCGTTTCGTCCAGGGAGAGCCAGGCGGTGGTGAGGAACGGCCGTTGGGCCAGCCACTCCACCGCCAGCGACGTTTTGCCATACCCGGCCGGCGCCGAGATGAGGATGAGACCCTGCGCCAAACCGCGATCCAACTGTGCTAACAGGCGCGGGCGGGTCACATGCCCCTCGCGTAGGCGTGGCGGTCGTAGTTTAGTGTCAAGAAATAGACCCATATCTAGCCAGACTCTTTATCTGAGTTGGGGCAGCAAAGGCTTTTGCGATGATGACGAGAAAGTTTAACACGTCTGGGACTAGTGCGCCCAAAAATCAGAGAGGTTTGATCGCACCATCTTGGTTCTTCATCACCAATAGTGCAGTTCCTGGTAGATTCCGTTTGCTGAAACCCGTTTCCCTCAGCTACATTAATGTATCAGCAGTAAAGGTAGGACTGCACTTAATCGTAGTCCCCTAACACCAGCGTTCAATGAGCGCTAACATCTCCTTGGACGGCCGTCCGCGCTGTTTGGGCGGCGTCCATTTGGGCAGTGGGACTTTGAATTTGAGCAATTCTTTTGCCGTCCAGCGATGGTCGGTCAAACCGGCGGCCAGAGCAGGCGTCCGTTACACCCAACGGTGGGCAAAACGCCGGACGCTTAACCGCTGGCGTAGGGCTTGATGATAGTCACAAAAATTGTAGAAGCAGCCCACGATGTACATGCCAGCGGTAATAGTCTCCACCTGTTGCGCCAGGCAGCGCGTCCGACGGGTCAGCCAGGGCAGGCGTTGCCGGAAGAGCCTGCCCTGAACAACGCCGAAGGGTCGCATCGAGCCGTTCAATGTAGGCGGTATTGATGACGCCAAGGGTTCCTTGCGACGCCTGACGGAGCCGCTCGACCTGACTCTGGAAACTTTGCGCCTTTGCGTCTTTGCGCGACCTTTTTTCGGTGGACTCAAATTTCTGTTGGCTACATTCTTGTCACGCTGTTGTGACGATAGCGCTTTACGATGGGTATGATATTCAATAATAACCATACAGGCTGTCCGGCCACAACGATTGATGAGGCTTATCGCCAGGCAAGCTGAAGCCTTTCGTCTTTTCGTCCAAACCCCACTTTTTTCCGGTAGACTGTAGGTTTAGCGGATTTCTTGAATCAACGGAGACATATCATGAGACCTATCATCCTTATCCTCAGCGGCGCGGCAGCCGCATTCTGGCTGCTCATCTTCTTGCTGACAACGCCAGCTATGAACAGACAGGCTCTCGCCAGTAATGCCCTGGCTGTGACACCAGAAGCTACACCATCACCGGTCTTCTCGGCCACCATGGCGATTACTCCGTCCCAGAGCTGGGTGCATATTGGCGATACCCTGGTCGTGACCGTTAGCATTAGCGTCAGTGAGGGATGTCTGTATCCGATCTATGAGTTGGCGCTTCAGCCGGCAAGCGGCGATGGCGGCGAATTTGCCTATGTGTCGCCACCGACGCACACAGTTGGGCCGCCGGTGACGAATCCGTTTGTGTATAGATTAATGGCCGTTCACCCCGGCACACTCTCTCTAAACGGCCAGGCTTATGGCGAGCGCTATTGTGGCGACTATTGGAACTGGCGGTACGTGACCGGAAATTCCGACCCAATTCAAATTATCCAGCCATCGCATTGGCTCTACTTACCAACGATTTCTCTTGAGACTGGAACGCTTTCAAGCGTTGCCCCGCAACCTTGACGCCCTTGCAAGCCCCCATTGTGTCAATATAGAGTGGGACACTTCAGACTCAGAATTTAAGTCGAAAATGGGAGATACCCATATACTAAACAAGGGCATAAACTTGCATTCTGCAAAAAAGAGATTGGAGATTGACCAGTCGCTAAACTCCAATCTCCAATCTCTATAAAATGCCGGTTTATAACCGTTGGCGTAACTACCAGGCCTGTCGAGAGACCCGAAGGATTTTTATAACCACGATGTCTCAACTACTGGTGAGCAAAACCCTTTGCTGTAACCGGTCTCCTGACCGGCCACAGCGGGTAAGTTAATTGATTCTCGTGGCTAATCGTCAATTAGACACTACAAA
>CAYONK010000161.1:1331-2241 GCA_964405285.1 uncultured Ardenticatenaceae bacterium | reverse complement strand
TGTCGGCGGCGACGGCCGTTTAATGCCCCCAAGCCACCAATCATCCCCAGCAACATCGGCATCACCATCGCCGATGCGCACAAACCAGAGCCAGCAGCTTCTAGCCCCCCGCTTGCTTCACCCGGTTGGCCTTCTGGTTCAGCGGGCGCCTCAGGTTGAGCTTCCGGTTCAGCGGGCGCCTCAGGTTGAGCCTCTGGTTCAGCAGTCGCCTCAATTGCGGCGACAGCCTCCTCACCTGATGCGGCCTCTGTCCTCACGCACGGCTCATTCGTCGCCGTAAGACCTTGCGCCAAAGCCTGCTCTTCGGTCAGGAGGTCGGGCACAGCCACCAAACCCCCCTCTGCTTTCTCTGGGCAAAGCAAGAGCGTCGCCCGGCCCTCGGTCTCGGTTGGGAAGGCGAGCAGCTCGAAGTAGCGGAAGGTGCCCGGCACAGCGTCGGCCACAGCATACTGCTGACCAATCTCTAACGCCAACGTAGGATAAGCAACAGGGATACCCTGTTCCGGCGCTGCGGCCACAAACATTTCGGCAGGAATATCTTGGATATCCTCTTGTAAACTTTTCGCGCTATCTACAAAGCTCTCATCCCCCGTGACCGCCACATCATAGGTGCAGTTATGGAGCGCAAGCGGGTCGGTAACGCCCGCAGTCTGGCAAGTAGCTGCGGCGGCCGCTTTTTCTGCCGGGTCGAGGTCGTTAATTGTCAGCGGGTCAGCCGCCTCGGCCGTGTCTACGCCGGAGAGGGGATCATTGAACAACGATTCCGCATCAGAGAGTCGCCAGCTATCGCCGAAGGTTTTCAATTGCTCAAGGGTAGCCGGTGGGGTAATGAAGTCGCCGCCTCTGATCTGTATATCATTCCGCGGATTGCCGTCAAGGTTGCCGAGAACCCCTTCGTAGGCGAGCGAGC
>CAYONK010000161.1:0-1321 GCA_964405285.1 uncultured Ardenticatenaceae bacterium | reverse complement strand
CGATGCCCGTGTCTATGTAATCCCCGTACAAAATCACCCGCGCCCCTGTGTTGCCATCGGGCCATATGATGGTGAAATCGGTTGAACGCCCCGTGCCAGAGAAATCAATGTAGCCGCCTGCGGGGAATTCTAAGTAACCTGTGGGCAGGTCGGTTAGCACATCGTTGACATAGAAGCGACGTTCTGGTTTTACGTAGAACTCCAGTTTGTCGCCGCCGACGTACATGGCGATAGCCGTGTTCACCGAGACGGGTCTTTCGGGGTAAGAGTCCCATCTTTCCTGACGTGATTGCAGGATGACGCTCCCATCATTGGATTGGGTGAGCAGGAAATCCCCTCTTTCCTGAAAATCGTAGACCAGCCCATCAGGCGTGTTAATGTGGACGTCGCCACAAGAATCACACTTCACGTTAGCCGTGCGGGTGGGGGCGGAGGGGACAGGAGACGGCGTTGGGGCTGGCTCCACCGATGAGCAAATGGGCTTGCCGATAGAGGCGTCCGCCAATGCCGAAAACGCATTCATGGTCAAAATGTCATTATTATTGACGACGTTGGGGCCATCAGAAAGCGTGGGGGCTTGGATCATGTTGATATCGGACGTAAAAAAGAAATTGCCCGTGTAGATGACAATCGGTTTGCTACTGTCAGCCACCCCGTTTGTTTCGTGTACCGCCAGCGTATTCTGGGCGGTGACGCCCGGCCCCGAAAAATAGCCGCCGACGCCCCCAGCCATTTCCAGTTGGCTGTTTGGCCCCAACGCCCCATTACAATTAAGCGGGTTTTGCGCTCCTGTATCGGTTAGGAAGCCGTAGCTATCTGTGTCGGTGGTGACGGAAAAGTCGAGTAGGGCGCAAACAGGGTCGTGGGTGGCGGCGTCGCAACCAGCCATCACCTGACCATTGTTCTCTTGCACCCAACTTTGCAATTCACTCAACTCGGCGGCCGTGTAATCCTCATCCCGCTCATAGCCCGAAAACCAGATGTTGCAGGCATTGTCCAGAATCGTTTGCTTCGTAAAGTTATCCCCTACGTCAATATATTGAAAATCATAATCACCATACGCCCCATTGGGGCCAAAATTAACTGGGTTGTCCAGTTTTTGCCGCAAGGTAGCGGCATTATCGCCCAGAATGTTGTAAGTCTGGGCGGCATTATGGCTACAGATGTTGATGACATTCCCCTGAGCCTGCGCCGCAGGTGGGGAAATTTGTACGGTTGCGAGTAATGCTAAAGCAAACAGGATTGCCAGCATAACAAGGGGTTTTGTAAGTTTATTGATCATTGTTTCTCCATAAATTGGGTTGGAAATGTTGATTGTGTG
>CAYONK010000160.1:4620-8748 GCA_964405285.1 uncultured Ardenticatenaceae bacterium | reverse complement strand
ACCGCGCTACCCGGCAGCGTCTCTCCCTGATCAACGGCTACCTGAATGAATCCATCTCCGGCATCCGCGTCACCAAGAGCTTCACCCGCGAAAAGCGCAACTATGATTACTTCGAGTCGCTCAATCGCTCCTACTTCGACGCCAATGTGCAGGCGACCAAACTCTCCGCCCTCTTCTTCCCCGGCGTGGATTTCATCGGTTCATTGGCGACGGCGTTGGTGGTGGTGGCGGGCGGCTGGCTGGTGTTGGGGGATAGCCTGACGGCCGGCACGCTGGTCGCCTTTGTCCTCTACGTGGAACGCTTCTTCCAGCCCATCCGCGAACTGGCGCAGCGCTACAACGTCTTTCAGGCGACGATGGCCGCCAGCGAGCGCATTTTCAACCTGCTGGACACCCCGCCGGAAATTCAGGACGCGCCAGACGCCATCCCCTTGCCGCCCATCGAAGGGCGGGTGGATTTCCACGATGTGAACTTTGGCTATAACGATCAGCAGCTTATCCTGAAAAATATCAACCTGCACGCCAAACCGGGCGAGCGGATCGCTCTGGTGGGCGAGACGGGGGCAGGCAAAAGCACCATCATCCGCCTGCTATCCCGCTTCTTCGACATCAAGCCGGGCAATGGGGAATTGTTGATTGACGGCTATGACATCCGCCAGGTGACGCAGGCCAGCCTGCGGCAGCAGTTGGGCATTGTCTTGCAGGATACTTTCCTCTTCGCCGGGACGCTGGCGGATAACATCCGCTACGGCCGTTTAGCGGCTGATGATGACGAGGTGGTGGCGGCGGCAACGGCCGTTGGCGCCCATCCCTTCATCAGCAAACTACCCGATGGCTACCAGACCATCGTCGAAGAAGGCGGGACCAACCTCAGCGTCGGGCAGCGACAGCTCATCTCCTTCGCCCGCGCCCTGCTGGCCGAGCCGCGCATCCTCATCCTCGACGAAGCGACGAGCAGCGTAGACACGACGACAGAGAAGCTGATCCAGCACGCTCTGGACACCCTCATGGAAGGGCGCACCAGCTTCGTCATCGCCCACCGTCTCAGCACCATCATCAACGCCGACCAGATTGTGGTGATGGACGACGGCCGGATCATCGAACAAGGCACGCACGAGGAGCTATTGGCCGAACGAGGCCGCTATTACAACCTATACACCATGCAATGGTCACAAGACGAGGAGATGATCGCTGATTAGTTGAGAGAGTTTTTAATGCCAGGGCGCGAAGTTTATCAGGTGCAGAGGGTGTCAAACCGCTTTTGCGCCTTTGCGCCCATTACCCCCTGTTAAGGGCAGGCCCATTTGCCTGTCCGTTTAGGGCGCGCCAATTTGCGCGCCCTTCATCCCAAACAAACAGCCCTCCGAAGGGAGGGCTGTTTGTTTAACGACTGGCATGAGAGCGTACAGAAGATCAGACAGACAACGGTGGTTGTGGTTCGAGCTTGAGTTGAATGTCTAGATGACGATAATCACCATCGTAATAAGAGATTAAATCCTGGATGGTGGTGTAAACGGCCGCCTTGATCAGCGTACGTTTTTCCACGGAATTTAAGCAACGGTCCAGGTATTGTTCCAGACCTGGGTCATCGTGCATGTTGGCAGTGATTGTTATTCTCATCGCAATTCTCTCTTTGAATTGATGACTATTTGGTTGCGCATCTGCCAACTACTGACGCAACTTTGTGTGACAACTGCCATCATAAGGTGTGAGACTTAAAAAAAGTGTTACAGCGGCTAATTTGCGTGGAACCGTTCAGACTGGACAGGTCTTTAGTGCAACTTGGAGTGGATGAGGCCAAGACACCTGTCAGGTTTCTGGCAGGGCTGAAAGCTGACTATTTGTGCGGCAGAAGCGATAGGCTGCTCCGGGCATTGACCGCAGGCGAAAAATGAGGATCATTGGGCCAGATATGGATTGGGCGGACTATGAAGGGAGTCTGTAGAATTTGGGGGATTGGAGAGTGAAGATTAGGCGAATCTCCAATCCCCAATCACCAATCTCCAATATCACACGACATTCAAAGCAAAGGATGAGAGAAACGATGCAAGAACAGTGGCAATTCCAGCCTGAAGTGGCGGAGGCTTTACAGCAGAAAGGGGCTGTGGTGGCCCTGGAGAGTACCGTGATCACGCATGGGCTGCCTTACCCGCAAAATGTGGCAACGGCCGTTGCGATGGAAACGGCCGTTCGCAACGGTGGGGCCATCCCGGCGACTATCGCCATCATTCAGGGACAAATACACATCGGTCTCAGCGCCGACCAAATCGAATACCTGGGCCAGCGCGCCGGGCAAGACGTGCGCAAATGCAGCCGCCGCGATCTCCCCATCGCCCTGGCCCGCCGCGAAGATGGGGCGACCACCGTCGCCGGCACGATGATCCTGGCCCACCTGGCCGGGATAGAGATCTTCGCCACCGGGGGCATTGGCGGCGTTCATCGCGGTCATCCCTTTGACGTGAGCGCCGATCTGATCGAACTGGGGCGCACGCCGGTTGCCGTTGTCAGCAGTGGGGCCAAATCCATCCTCGATCTCCCGGCGACGCGAGAGGTGTTGGAGACGCAAGGCGTGCCGGTTATGGGTTATGGAGCCGACGAGATGCCTGCTTTTTTCAGCCGCCGCAGTGGGCTGCCGGTGGATGTCCGGTTGGATACGCCGGCCGAAGCGGCGGCGATCATCGCGGCGCGGCGGCGATTGGGGCTGCAAAGCGGTTTGCTCTTCACCGTGCCCGTGCCGGAGGCGGACGCCTGCGATCCGGCGGAAGCGGAGGCTGCCATCGCTCAGGCCACCGAAGAGGCAGACGCGGCCGGGATTCACGGCCCGGCGGCCACACCCTGGCTGTTGCGCCGGGTGGTGGAGCTAACCGAGGGGCGGAGTTTGCGGGCGAATACGGCGCTGCTGCGCAATAATGGGCAGGTTGCCGGACAAATCGCCGTCGCCCTTGCCGGTCTGCGCAGAGCCTAAAGTTGACTCTTCTGAAAAAACCGCAGATTTCGCAGATTCACGCAGATTTTTACTCTGGAAACTTTGCGCCTTTGCGTCTTTGTGCGACCTTTTTTCGGCGGAGTCAAAGTTGATATAATTGCGTAGAGTGCGGAGAATGTGGGGGGGAGTGTACCAAAGAAAGCCTCCACGCCTACCGCGTTTGCCGCTGAGAATTTGAGATTTGACGGGTAACCAGAACGCAGCCAGCCGGGGGTCAAGTCAGACTTGATTCCTATCGTTATTTCCCCTCCCTCAGGTATAATCAAACAGGGTTATTATCATCTGGCGCTATCTTTTAGCAAGTTACAACGAAGCCACGACGCATCATGAAAGAGCAGCTGACGCAGATTATTCAGAAACAAGTGCGAAGCCTGCAATGGCAATCCCTGGCGGTTTTGGTGATTGCTTTTGGAGTATTGGTAGCCGCTTTCTACTACTTGTTGGGTACCTTGCTGGGCAATCCTCTATCCAATTGGATGATGGCCTTGGGTATTACCACGCTGCTCTTTGTGGTGGTGACGCTGATTATTTTTGCTCTGGTTGGTCAGGTGCAGGAAAAGTTGATAATGGCCGTTACCAAAAAAGTCCACGAAGAAACCCACGACATGGAAACGGCCAACAAACGGCTGCGCTCTTTACAAGAATTGGCCTCGATCATGCGGGCGACGCTCAGTTTTGAGCGGGTCGTCGAGGAGGCGCTCAACGTTTGCAATCAGGCGCTTATCGAATCGGGCACGTCCAAGGATGCGCTGGTGAGTACCGTCTTCTTGTTCGCCGGGGAGTCGCTGCGCCCGGTGCAGACGCGCAGCTTTTCCGGCAATGATCTGGATCGGCGCATCCCAGGGCAGAAGGGGCTGCTCGGCCGCACCCTTAGCGATGTTGAGATCACCGTCGCCCAAAATATCGAGCGCGATCCGGAACTGCGTACGTTTGCGGCGTTCCGTAGTTGCCAAACGGCCGTTTGCATCCCCCTCCGCGCCGGTTTCAACTTCTTTGGCGCGATGCTCATCGCCTCCAAAACCCCGATCCAATTCAACAAAGACCATCATGAACTGTTCGCTTCGGTGGCGGACCAGGCGGTGATCTCCTTGCAAAACGCCCGGCTTTATCAGGAGTTAGAGTCGGAAAAGCTTCGCCTGATC
>CAYONK010000160.1:0-4610 GCA_964405285.1 uncultured Ardenticatenaceae bacterium | reverse complement strand
GTTGGCTTCGATCAGGCGAAGCCAACGAAAACGCCCGCAAAGAGTTGGCCCGCGACCTGCACGATGGCCCGACCCAAAGCATCGCCGCCATTGCCATGCGCATCAATTTCATCCGCTCCCTGGTTGGCCGGGATCCGGAGCAGGCGATGATGGAATTGCAGAAAGTGGAAGAACTGGCCAAGCAAACCTCAAAGGACATCCGGGGGATGCTTTTTACTTTGCGGCCGCTGGTTTTGGAGACGCAAGGGTTGGAGGCGGCCATCGAAGCGGTTATCAACCGTTTGCATGAAATTGATGGCTTGAATATCAGTCTGCAAGGCGGCGAGTATTGCAACCTGCTCAACGATCAGGCGCAAAGCGTCGTCTTTTCAATTGTGGAAGAAGCCCTGGGCAACGCGCGTAAATACTCTCAGGCGAAGCTGATAGAAGTACGTTTCTGGAAAGAAGAGAATCTCTTTGTCGCGTTGATTCAGGATGATGGGGTGGGGTTTGATACGCAGCACGTCAACCGCGATTATAGCTCACGGGGCAGCCTGGGCATGGTCAACATGCGAGAGCGTGCGGAACGGATTGATGGCTCGCTGCGCGTGGAGTCTAGTCCGAAAAATGGCACAAAAATCACCCTGGTTGTGCCGTTGGAAAAACAGGGTCGCCGGTTGGCAGCGGCGGCTCGCCGGTAAACGGCCGTTTCCCCATCTCAGTCTCTAAACCAGTCGTAACCAGGGAGTCCCCCCCCAACACCCTCCGCACAGCGAGGGGCCGTAGAATAGTTACTAATTCGTAAGCGTTCAGACCTGAATGAGGCCAAAACCTGTCAGGTCTTTGGTATGGCCGAACGCTTACAACCTACTCATCATCCAGAAAAGCCTGTGGCGCGTAGAGCTGCGGGCGGCACGGATTATAGTCGTCGCCGATGACCAACCGGTAATCGTAGGTGAAGCTACTATCCTCCACCAACGCAATGCGGCTGCGCGGCATGTTGAAAATCCAGCTAATCAACCAGTCGTAAGATTCCTTGAAGTTCGGCTTATAGTAGCTCAGCGTCGTCGTCGCGCCGGATTGTGGCTCGGCCGGCCCGATGACCGGGAAAAAGCCATACCAGGCCAGGTTATCGGCGGCCAACAGCGCCATGTCCGGATTGTCGGTGGCGTTGATAATCTCCACGTAAATGGGCGATCTGGTTGCGCGGTTCAGGTCGGGCGGGCGGAAGAGGCGGCGGAAGGTGTCGCGCATCATGCCTTGCCCTTCCCAAATGGGGAGCTGCACCGCGCCGCCACCCGGCGTGACCCACGATTCTGTTTTCCCGGCCAGGTAGAGGTTTTGGATGCCATTTTGCCGCACTGATGGGGCCATTGTTGCCAGTTGTAGCAGCTTGCCAATGTCCAGATCGGTCTCCACGGAATCTTTGTAGGTATTCCAGAGAGTAGGGAATTCGGCGATGAGGTTGAGGTCTACGCCCTGGTTGAACATGGCGCGGAGCAACTGTTGCTGCCGCCGGTTGCGGCTCCAATCGGAGAGAGGATCGAGCAGGCGAGAGCGGGCGTACCAGAGGGCCAGGTCGCCATCCATGCGATGAATGCCGACAGGCAGGGTGAAGACCTCCCAATTTTCCTCATCCAGGGGGTCTAGCTCCGGGGAGATGAGCCGCCAATCGGTGCGCTCGCAGCTAACGGCGACTTCGACGCCGCCGATAGCGTCTACGATGCGCTGGAAGCCCTGGAAATCAACCTGGGCGTAGTAGTGGATGGGGACGCCGAAGTTGTAGAGAATGGTTTGCTTGAGCAGGCCAATGCCGCCCCCTTCGTAGTCGCTGCTGTCGCCGCGCGCCAGGACGGTGTTGAGGCGGTTCATGGTGTAGCCGGGCACGTAGACGTAGAGGTCGCGGGGTAGGGAGAGCATGGAGGCGGTGGGGCCGGCCGGGTTGATGGTGACGATGATGATGGTGTCGGTGCGGCCGCTGGCCTCGTCGCCAATCGGATTGTCGGAGCCGAGGAGGAGGATGTTGGTGACGCCGCGTGGGACTTCAAAGGTGGGAACGGCCGTTGGGATAGGCGTGCTTGGCGTGGGTTCTCCCTCGCGCAAGAAGCCGACGGCCACTGTCGCGTCCAGGGTCGGGTCGAGCTGGGGGCGGCTGGTGGGCGTGGCGGTAGGCGTCATGGTGTGGGTGGCGGTGGGTGTCGCTGTTTGCGTGCCGGTGACGGTGGGGATGGCGGTCAGGCTGTCGCCAGGCGGAGGAGCGGTATCGGCCGGGACGGGTGTGGCGCTTGGTTCCGGCGAGGGAAGAGGGGTGGCCGATGGCCGTTGCCCGCCAGCCAGCGAAGCGGCCGTGGGCAGCGGGGCAGCGGACTGGGCAGCCGGACTACAGGCAGCCAGCGCGGCCAGGAGCAGCAAGCCAGTCAGAAGAGGAAGAAGACGATTCATACGTAGTCCAGAGATTATAATTTCTCGCCGAAAAGGTGTTCCAGTCGGTTGAAGGTCCAATAGCCAATGAGGAAGGTGAAAACGGCCGTTGCCAGCGTGCGCAGCAGATAGGCCGGGTCCATGCCGCCTGGTCCGGCGCTGCCCAACGTCCCCCACAACACCGTGCGGTAGCCATCTATGATCGAGGCCATCGGATTCAGCCAGCGCATCACCACCGCCGGTTCAAACGTCACCCCCAGCAGGGTGGCCGATTGCCCCAGGCTCTCAAACGGGTAAAAAACCGGCGTCAGGAAAAACCAGGCCAGCAGCGCCACGTCTAAAATCATCATCACGTCGCGGTAGAACACCTGGATCGAGCCTAAAATCAGGATGACGCCCAACATGAAGATCATCTGCGTCAGCAGCAAAACGGGAACCCAGAGGGCGTGGACGGTCAGGCCGATTCCGGAAATGAAGAGGAAGACGACCAGCACCACAAACGCCAGAGTGAAGTTGACCAACTGCGAGAGCAGGGCGGCCATCGGCAGCAATATCCGGGGGAAGTAGACCTTTTTTAGCAACGATGAATTGGCGACGATGGCGCTTGTGCCGGTCATGAGCGTGCCGGAGAAGAAATTCCAGGGGATCAGCCCCACCAGGATGAAGATGGGGAAGAGGCGCACGTTGTTGTTGGGGATGAGGATGGTGAACAACAGGGTGTAGACCATCATCATCAACAAGGGATTGAGCAGGCTCCAGATGATACCGAGGAAAGAGTTTTTGTAGCGAACCTTCACGTCGCGGACGACGAGATTCTTGAGCAGGAAGCGGTAGCGGAAGAGTTCGCGGAGTTTGCTGCGCCAGTTGTCCCAATCGGCGGTGTCAAATAGCTCGCCCGGTCCAGGAGACCTCAGGAGAGGATCGGTTTCAGATGACATAATGCTCTTTAGTCGTAACTACTAACCCGTTGGTGGTTAGTTGGTTTGATGGTTTGTTTGTTGGCTAGAGCAAACTATCAAACTAACCAACCAACCAACAAACCTGTCCAGCCAGGCCGCATTATATCTCAGTTACGGCCGTTTGCAGAGTTGCGGGAGGAGGATTGTAGGGATGGCGTCAACGGCCGTTACTCATTCGTCCGTTTGCGCCAGGCGTGGCGGGCGGTGAGCCAGCCCTGGCAACGGCCGTTGAGCGGCGCGCTGCTGCCCTGGCGGAGCGCCTGGATAGTGCCGGTCAACCCATCGTAGAGCAGCAATAGCGGGGCGCGCCAGGCGAGGTCGGGCCAGGGGTAATTTTTCAGCAAACACCAGACCCGGCTGCGGCCGAGCAGATACGCCTTGAGGGGCTTGTTTTGCCCGCCGGTGGCCGAATGCCAATGTCTGATCTGGGCCTCGGCGGTGTAGACGCAGCGCCACCCGGCGCGCCTGGCGCGCCAGGCCAGGTCTACGTCTTCGTAGTAGGCGAAAAAATCTTCGTCGAACAGGCCAATTTGCGCCAGCATCTCCCGCCGGTAGAGGGCGGCGGCGGCGTTGGGGCCGAAGACTTCTGCCGGGAAAGGGGTATGGGCCGGACGGCCGTCGCCCCGATTCCAGGCCATGCCGGCGGCGTCTATTTCGATGCCGGTGGAGTCGAGTTTGTCCGGATCGTGCCAGACGAGGATTTTGGCGGCCACCATGCCAACGTCTGGGGCGGAAACGGCCGTTACCATCTGCGCCAGCCAATCCGGATCGGCCAGGGTGTCGTTGTTGAGGGTGACGATGAACTGGCCGCGCGCGGCGCGGATGCCCAGGTTGTTGGCCGCCGCGAAGCCCACGTTGCGCTTAAGCGGGATCAGGCGCACGGCGGGCCAATGGGCCGCCAGCCAGGGGATGGAATCGTCGTTGGAGCCGTTGTCCACGACGATGACCTCGAAGTCGGCGAAGGTTTGTTGGGCCAGGGTAGGCAGGCAATGGGAGAGCCAGGAACGGCCGTTCCAGTTCGCAATCACAACTGTGACCAGAGGAGGCCCCGCCAGATCATCGTTACACGTCCTCATCAGGATGCAATTATACGTGCCCTGACCCACCCACCAAATTTCGTCTTTTATTAGACATGATTGGGATTAACCTTATGGCAAAATATCAATCCGCAGATTCACGCAGATTGAGCAGAAAAATGGCTCTTCAGGATTTCGTGGGGTCTTGTCATTCTGAGCGAAGCGAAGAATCCCG
>CAYONK010000159.1:0-8755 GCA_964405285.1 uncultured Ardenticatenaceae bacterium | reverse complement strand
CCGTCAGCATCAGCGAATGCTCCGGCAGACGGGTGTGGTAGTCGGCGTACAACATACGGTCAATCAGGTCGTTGGCCGGGGCGGCGCGGAACGGATGGGCGATGATCTCGGCCGAATTCAGACCACCTATTTCCTGCCACAACGCATCACCAAACAGCGCCTGCTTCTCCGCCTGGGTGAAGCGGAAGAAGAAAGTCGCCTCAGCGTATCGCTCGGCCATGTCTGGTAGCATGGACAATTGGTGCATCCAGCGCAGCTTCTGCGTCCGGCTCTTGTAGGCGAAGCTGTCGGGGATGCGGCCCAACGCCGGACCAATCAGCCCGCGCCGCAAAAAGGCGGGCAGCGCGGCGTAATAACCGACGTAGCCCAAGCCCACATACCGGTCAAAGCCGGCGAATAACTCATCCCCGCCATCGCCGCCCAAAACCACTTTGACGTGCTGCGCGGCCAGGGCGGCCGCGTGGTACTGGCAGGCGGCAATCGGGTCCGATGGCTCGTCGAGATGCCAGATCATCTGCGGCACGGCCAGCATGAGATTAGAAGCGACACATGCCTCGTGATGGTCGGTCTGGTGGCGTTCGGCCACCTGTCGGGCGTAGGGCAGTTCGTTGAAATCTTGCTCCTCCACGCCGATGGCGAAGGTGCTGGGAGAGATGCCCAAATCCTGGGCCATCATCGCCACGACGATGCTGGAATCCAGCCCGCCGCTGAGGAACGCCCCCACCGGCACATCGCTGATCAGGTGGCTGCGGATGGCGTCTTGCAGGCTTTGCCGCAGGCCATCTATGAAGGCGCGTTCGTCCAGGGCCAGCTTCTCCTGGAAGGAGATGTCCCAATAGCGGGCGATCCGCATCTTGCCGCCTTGCCAGACGAGGGTGTGGGCGGGTGGCAGCTTGTGCACATGCTTGAGCATGGTCTGGGGCGAGGGGACGAAGCGCAGCGAGAGGTAATGGTGCATGGCGGCGTAGTCCATCTCGCGGGTCTGTCCATCAGCCGCCAGGATCGCCTTGATTTCCGAGCCGAAGAGCAGGTCGTCGCCGATTTGGGCGTAGAAGAGGGGCTTTTGCCCCAGGCGGTCGCGGGCCAGGAAGAGTTTTTGCTGGCCGCTGTCCCAGATGGCGAAGGCGAACATGCCGCGTAGCCGCTCGACGCAGTGTTCGCCCATCTCTTCGTAGAGGTGGACGATGACTTCGGTGTCGCTGTGGGTGCGGAAGCTGTGGCCGCGCTGCTGGAGTTCGTGGCGCAGGGCGGGGTAGTTGTAGATTTCGCCGTTGAAGACGATCCAGACGGTTTCGTCTTCGTTGGCGATGGGCTGCCGGCCGCCGGGCAGGTCAATGATGCTCAGACGGCGGTTGCCCAGGCCGATGGGGCCGGCCGCGTAGGTTCCTTCGTCATCGGGGCCGCGATGGGCGATGGCCTGGAGCATGGGTTGGATGTCGGCGGCGTGGACGCCGGCCGGGCTGTATTTTCCGCAAATGCCGCACATAGGGTAGTCTGGTAGTCGAGTAGTCGAGTAGTCAGGCGGTCGCCGCGACGACTCGCCTCACCAGCGATTTTTAGAGTTTAACGGCCGTTATCGAAACCTTATACGCATACTTCTTCGCCAGCCCTTCGGGCAGCAAGTTGTATACCGGGCGCAGACCATATTTATACAGGTTCGCTTTCAGCCCATCGCGGCGCACCGGCAGCAGGCGGTGATGCTCCCGCTCTGCCTCCAGAATGCGGTAGCCGTGGAACATCGCCATCACTTCGGCGTCGGTGTAGAACTCGTTTACCGGCGGGTCTTCCTCTTTGTATTCGATATTCTCCCGGCCGTAACGATGCAGCAGCCACATCCAGGAAGGCTTGCGATAAAAATGGGAGATGATCGCCCGGCCGCCCGGTTTCAGCACCCGCCGCGCTTCCTGAATCGCCCGCTCCGTGTCGCCGGTGGCGTGCAGCACACCATTAGACCAAACGGCGTCGAAGGTGTTGTCCTCGAAGGGCAGGTCGAGGGCGTTGGCCGTATGAACCGCCTCCGCCTGCACCCCTTCCACCTCGAAGTGGCGCAGGGTCATGGCGACGGCGTTGGGTGTCAGGTCGGTGGCGGTGACACGCACACCGCGCTTCAGGAATTCCAAACTGTCGTACCCCATACCGCA
The DNA here is from genome assembly GCA_964405285.1 of uncultured Ardenticatenaceae bacterium. Classification (GTDB taxonomy): domain Bacteria; phylum Chloroflexota; class Anaerolineae; order Promineifilales; family Promineifilaceae; genus Leptovillus. Next base: position 6,614 of record CAYONK010000159.1, on the reverse strand, counting down.
GCCGATTTCCAGCAGATGCTTTCCTTTGAGCAGCTTCGATTCTTTATCAATGCGCTCCATAATCCAGGGGAATTTGTAGGGGTTCATCCACGGCCGGATGTGGGCGAAAAATTCCGGCGTGCCCGGCTCGATGCTGTGGTCGGTGACGTATTGGAAGCCGAGGGTGTGGCTGTTCCAATAATCGTGGACGGATTGGACGGTGGTTTGTAATTCTTCTTCCATTTTTTATCCTTATTCAGACCCTAAGGTTTTTGCGAAACCCTTAGGGTCTCGCTCAGGCCGGTCGGCAAATCAATTTGCGGGGCAAAACCCAGGTCGCGCCGCGCTTTGCTGATGTCGTAGGCGTTGTCTTTCAGGTAAAAGTCGAGGGTGCGCCGGGAGATGGGGGGCTGGCGGCGCAGCAGGCTAAAAGCGGCCTGAGCGCCGTAGGCGGCGGCCATCCCCAGGGGCATGGGCAGGCGCATTTTGGGTGGCTTCACCCCTTGCGCGAGGGCAATCGCCTCGGTTAACTCATTCAGGGTGACGGGGCGCTCGCCAGCGATGAAGTAGATTTCGCCCGGCCGCCCCTGTTCGGCGCACAGTTCCAGGCCGCGTACGGCGTCTGTGATGTAGATGGGGTGGCGCAGGGTACGGCCGTTGCCAAACATCACAAAGCGCCCCTTCTTAATCGTCCGTAGCAGGCGGGCGGTGCGTGGGCAGCGCGGCCCATAGACCCAGGCCGGCCGGGCCACCACCACCGGAAAGTCTGTCTCCTGACAAAAGGTGAGGGCGGCTTGCTCGCCCAGCAGTTTGGTCTGTTCGTAGATGTTGGTGGGGTGGCAGGGGGCGGTCTCATCGGCCGGGATGTGTTGGATTTCGCCCAGGACGCCATTGGTGCTGCAATGGACAAAGCGGCGCACGCCAGCGGTCCGTGCTGCCTTGAGCAACCCTTCGGTCGCTGCCACGTTGACCCGGTGGTAATGGCTGTCTGGCTGGCTCACGTCCAGGTGGGCGCTGGCCAGGTGGTAGACGGTATCCACGCCGCTCATCAGGTCGGGCAGTAGGGCGTTGTCGGTGATGTCACCATTCACGCGCTCCAGAGCAGGGTCGCTGGCGATGTGGGCCAGTCGCTCCAGATGCACGTCTACCGCCCGCACCATCTGCCCCTGAGCGAGTTGGCTGTCTACCAGATGGCTGCCGACGAAGCCGCCCGCGCCGGTGATCAAGACTCTCATACGGCCGTCTCCGGGCTGGTTGCCACCACAATCACTGCGCCATCCCCGCGCGCGGGCAGCAGATGGTCTAATTTGCTAAAGAGCTTCATCAGGGGAAAGAGCAGACTGTAGAGGCGGTAAGCTGCGCCGTGCCGCTTTAAGTCGCCGGAGGTGGTGGGGGCGATATGGCCTGGCTCCGGCTGCCCCTTTTTGCGCGAGAGGACGCGCACGTAACCAAAGTTAATGACCAACTCAATGAGTTCGGTGAAGAGGCGGGAGTAGCCTCCGCTGGCTGTCGGTTGGAAGCCCGCCTGCCGCAGGGCCGCTTGCAGCTCTGGCACGGTATAACCGGCGCGGGTGTGGCCGTAAATTTCCGGCGTCATGCCGACGCGCCATTTCAGGCGATTGGCTAAGAGGCGGGGGTCGCCATTGGGCACGGTGATGATGGCCCGGCCGCCGGGGCGCAGCACCCGTCGCGTCTCGCGCAGGAAGGGCTGGTCGTCCTCCAGGTGTTCTAGAACGTCAATGGAGATGAGGGTATCGAAACGGCCGTCGGCAAACGGGAAGGCAGCTTCTGGCACATGCTGCACCGGTTCGCCGAGCAGATCGCTCATTTCTAGCAGGTTTTCACCGACGACATCACCCCAGGTCCAATGCCCGCCATGCGCCCGAAAATAGTAGTTGAGCGCGCCGTTGTTGTCGCCGCAGGTAAGGAGCAGACAATTCTGGCCGGCAATATCGCCGGTTAATTTGAGGAGAGCGTTGAGTTTTTGCTGCTTTTTCAGGGAGCGGCCGAACATCTCAAGTTGCCAGGGTGGCTCGTTACGCTTGTTTTCAGGTGACGACATGGTCGGGTTCCTCTAAGGCAGGGCGGGTTGGGGCGAAGTGGGTGATTGGTGTGTGGGCGGTCTGGCAGGAAACGGCCGTTCTCCCTAATTTACGCAACGCCAGGTCTACGGCGCGTTCGGCGGTGTGGCGGGCGGTCGTGTACTTCACGCCAATGACGCTGATCAGCCCATCTATCTGGTCGGTTTGGGCGTGGTCGTGGATCACGCTCTCGCGTACTAATCGTACCGTACGCCCGGAATCGGGGTGCATTGGCAGATAACCGGCGTGGACCTGCCGTACGTCTGCGCGGGTGAGTTGGGCCGGTGGGTAGGCGGCGTTGATTTCCGCCAGACAGTCGTTAATTGTTGTTTCGCTAATCTGATAGTCTGGCGTGGTCCCGATGTGTGGCGCGTGCCAGGTGCCAATGAGCGAACTATCTTGCCAGGGGACCATGAAAAGGATGCGCGACTGCCCCTGCCAATAGCTGGGCAGCCCTACGGCTACGTCGGGCACAATCTGGCGGGTGACGAGGTTGATGGCGGTGGAAAGGTGGAAAGTGGGGGCGGGAGAACGGCCGTTTACCAGCGCCAGCAGCCCGTCACTCCACGCCCCGGCGCAGTTCACGACCAGGCTGGCCTGTATCTTGTAACTCTGCCCATCACGTTGGTCTGTGACCACTACCCCATGAAGGCGCTGGCCGTGTTGGAGAAAGCGGGTAACGGCCGTTTGGTTAGCCACTTGCGCGCCCCGGAAAATGGCTGCCTGTAACATAGCATTCAACAACTTTTCCGTATCCACCACCTGAGCGTCGTACCAGAGCGCCCCGCCGTTCACATCGGGGCCGGGAAGGCCGGGAAGGCGCGCCAGGAGTTCGGAGCGGCTGAGAATGCGGCTGTGGGGCAGGTGTTGTTCTGGCGGTATGCCTTGGTTCCGATCCCAACTGACCAGATCGTTGATGAACAGGGCGACTCGCAGCAGCAGCTTGTGGCGCGATCCCTTTTTGCCAGTTGGCAGGAGAAAGGGGAGCGGGCGTGTCAGGTCTGGGGCCAGGCGCAGCCAGGCGCGCCGTTCCCGGATCATCAGGCGCATTCGGGGCAGGTTGGCTTCTTGCAGATAACGCAGGCCGCCATGCAGGGTTTTCAGGCTGTTGGCCGAGGTGGCCCCGCCGAACTCCCCTCGCTCTACCAGGGCAACGCGGAGGCCGCGCTGGGCCGCGTCCCAGGCGACGCAGACGCCATAAATGCCGCCGCCGACGACCAGCAAATCGTAGGATTGAGCTGCGATGTCTGCCAGGTTTTGATCCATGTTATTTTGCGGCAAAAGCCATCAGGTGCCATCCCAACGGCCGGACGAACCGTCGGGGCAGGCTGTTAAAGGCGGTGACGAATACATCGTTGTACAGCCTCGCTTTCAGACCCCGGTGTAGTTGGGTGGGGACCGGAAAGCGTTCGGGAATGATGGTTACTTGGGCGAAAGGATGCAGTAGAGCGCGAAATTCGCGCTGGCTGTATTTGCGCAAGACGGGCGCGTCTTCATGTTCCAGACCCACGTTCATCAGTTTGGAGAGGGCGTTGAGCCAGGAGTAGCGATTGTAGACCATGAGGATAGCCTGCCCACCGGGCCGCAACACGCGGTGCAGTTCACGGGCCATTTGCCCGGCGTCGGCCGTGTATTGTAAGACGCCGTGGGCGTAGACGACGTCGAAGCTGTCGGCGGCGAAATCGAGCGCTTCGCCGTCCATGATGCGCAAATCAGCCTGTAGTCCTTGTTGGGCGAAGTTTTGTTGGGCTAGGGCAACGGCCGTTTCCGACAAATCTACCCCGGTTACGAACGCGCCACCCTGGGCAAAGCGGGCCAGGTCTAGCCCAACGCCGCAGCCCACTTCCAGCAACCGCTGCCCGGCGTAGGCCCCAAAATCAACCACCTGGGGCAGGTAGCGCAGCTTGTCGAAACGGTAAGCGTCAAGCTCCCGGAAGAAATCGGCTGTGCCTACTGGCTGGGTGGCGATTTCTAAATCGTGAATGTGGTTGTTCCAATAGGCGCCGATGGCGGCAGAGAGGTCGGCGGGCGGCTGCTTCATGAGATAGTTATGCGCTCCAGTTTTTGCTGCCACAATTCCAGGACGATGAGCGCCCAGAGGCGGTGGCTGTGGTTGAAACGGCCGTTTAGGTGTTCTTCCATCCAACGATTGACGGTAGACGGTAGGAAGAGACCGCGCCGGGCAACGGCCGTTGGGGATAAGGTGTCGGTGAGTAACGGCCGTAACGGGCCGCGCAGCCAATGCTTCAAGGGGATGCTAAATCCTTGTTTCGGCTTAGTCAGGACGGCAGCCGGTAACACATCTTGCATGGCCTGGCGCAAAATCAGCTTTGTCTGGCCGCGTTGCATTTTCCAGGCCGATGGCAAGTTGAGGGCAAATTCGACCAGGCGATAATCTAATAGAGGAACCCGCGCCTCAATGGAAGCGGCCATGCTCATCCGGTCTACTTTGCTGAGGATATTGTCGGCCAGATAGGTTTTTACGTCCACGTATTGTTGTTGCGCCAGAGGATCGCGCCCGGCGCTTTGTTGAAAATAGGGTTCGACGAAAGCTAAACCGGAACGGCCGTTTAGCTGCCGCGCCAGATCAGGCTGGTATAAGAGCGCTTTGTCGGCGTCGCTCATAAAACTCATCCAGCGAGTATGCTGCCAGGCTGGCGCTAAAGCCGCCCCTTCTACAAACCGTTTGCTTTTGTTGATCAGCCCCTTCTTGCTGGGTTGTGGCGGAACTTTGTCCAGGAGGGTCGGCAGCGTTTTCTGCCGCAGACGCGCTGGCAGCCAGCGGTAATAGCGCTCCATCTGTTGGGCAACGTAGGTGTCATAACCGCCAAACAACTCATCGCCGCCATCGCCGGAGAGGACGACTTTGACCTGTTGGCCGGCGACTTTGGAGACGAGATAGGTCGGGAAGATAGAGAAATCGGCCAACGGCTCATCCAGGTGATTGAGTAGCTGCGCTGCCAGATCGGTGATGTCTGGCTCTAAAATCTCTTCGTGGTGGCGGGTGTGAAAGTGGGCGGCAACCTGGCGGGCGTAAGGAAGTTCGTTGTAGCTCTGCTCGCCGAAGCCGATGGAGAAGGTGCGGATGGGGTCAGCCGTTGCCTGACTCATGAAGGCGACAATGCTGCTGGAGTCTAGACCGCCGCTGAGGAATGCGCCCAGCGGTACGTCGCTGACCAGGCGCAGGCGCGTGGCATCGGCGATCAGTTCGGTGAGGATGGCGATGGCTTCGGCTTGGCTGCCGGTAAACGGCCGTTGAGGGACATCCCAATACTGTTCAATTTGCACCCCGCCTCTATTAAACCGTAACCAGTGGCCGGGGCGCAGCTTGGATACCCCGCGTAGAATTGTGCGCGGCGCGGGGATATATTCCACCGTCAAGAATTGGTCCAGAGCCAGGGGGTCAAGTTCCCGCGGCACAGCAGGATGGACCAGCAAAGCATTCAATTCGGAGCCGAAAACAAGCTGTTCGCCTTGTGCCCAGTAATAAAGCGGTTTGATGCCTAACCTGTCGCGCGCCAGGAAGAGTTCTTGTCGAGTCTTGTCCCAAATAGCAAAGGCGAACATCCCGTTGAAATGAACGACGCACTCTGCCCCATATTCTTCATAAGCGTGGACGATGACTTCGGAATCGCTTTGCGTGGTGAATTGGTGCCCTTTTTGCTTGAGCTGGTCGCGTAGGTCACGGTAATTATAAATTTCGCCGTTGAAGATGAGCCAGAGCGTGCCGTCCTCGTTGCTGATCGGTTGCTGGCCGGTATCCAGGTCTATGATGCTGAGGCGGCGCATCCCAAGCCAGGCATGGCCGTCGTTGTAAAAGCCTTCATCATCCGGCCCCCGATGGCGGAGGGTCTGGCACATAGTCTGGAGGAGAAACGGCCGTTGCTCCGCTTCCCCTCCAGACAAAGAAATTGCTCCACAAATCCCACACATAACTGAGCGTCTAATCCACGAGCATCGGCATACTGGCAGGTACATCAGCTACCGGAACAGCCTGAAACTGGTAAACCTGACGCAGTTTATCCAAGTAATTAGAGAAACTGTAATTCTCTTCAGCAAACTTTCGCGCCTGTCTACCCAGGCGATGACGCAGCTCCGAATCCGCCAACAAGGTCAGAATCCCTTGTGCCAGGGCTTCCTGGGTGGGTTCCACCAGATAAGCCACCTCATGGTTTAAGACCTGCATATGAGCAGCTAATTTAGTAGCAACTGTCGCTTTTCCGGCGTACAAGTAGCTATAAATCTTCAACGGTACCGACGTACCGCCTGTGCGTGGTGAAACCAGCACTTCAGCCAACGTCAGATAGAGAGACGCCTCTTCGATTGGGACAGTCCCCAGAAAATGCACTTGTTCGGCAATGCCCATCTGCTGAACGACTTGCTGCCAGTAAGAAATCTGAGGCAGTTTGCCACCTACTAATAGAAAGCGGGCTTTCGGATTTTCGCCGATAACGATGCGGGCGCTCTCCAAGAGCAAATCCAATCCCTGATACGCCTCAAACGTGCCGGTATAAACGATAGGGAGTGAATCTTGTAAGGCTAATTGCTGCTTGA
>CAYONK010000158.1:0-8763 GCA_964405285.1 uncultured Ardenticatenaceae bacterium | reverse complement strand
ATGTTGTACGCCGACTACCACACCCGTCTGCCGGAGCATTCGCTGATGCTGACGGACCGGATGACGATGGCCCACAGCCTGGAACTGCGCTCGCCGCTGCTGGATCATGAACTTGTGGAGTACCTGGCCGCCTTCCCCAGCCAGATGAAGATTCGCGGGCGGGAGCTGAAATATGTACTGCGCCGCCTGTCGGAGCGTTATTTGCCGCCGGAGATTGTGCGGCGGGACAAGCAGGGCTTTATGTTCCCCATCGCCTATTGGTTCCGCCATGACCGGCACGCGCTGTTGCGCGACCTGCTGCTGGACTCCTACTTTGTGCGCGAGGGGCTGTTCCGCCGGGCGGAGATTGAGCGGATGTTGCAGGAGCATCGGGAGAGCCGGGTGGACCATCACGTGCGCCTCTGGCTGCTGCTGAATCTGGTGTTGTGGCGGCAGATGTATGTGGAGGGGGAGTCGGTAACGGCCGTTACCGCCACGATGAGAGCCAGAGAGAAAGCGACAATTGGTAGGATGTAGCTGGTAACTGGTTGCTGGTTGCTGGTATTACTTTCAAGGAGACACACGCCTTATGATTGTTCTGGGATTGATTGATAGCAAGCCATCGGCCGCCGCTATTTTGCAAGATGGCCGCATCCTCTCCGCCATTGCCGAAGAGCGGCTCTGCCGCATGAAACTTTCCAGCGGGATGCCCCGCGCCGCCATCTCATTGGTCATGGCTGAGGCGGGCGTCAGCCCGGCCGACATTGACCATGTAGCGGTGGCGCAAAACGTCAGCGTCTTTGAGCCGGAGCCGATCCCCTGGAAAGGCTGGTTTGACGACGACGGGATCAAAACGCGCCAGTTCGATAATTTCAGCGCGTCGTTGGCTCCGGTGTTCGGCCGTTTTCCTATCGCCTGGCGCGTCCACCATCAGATCAAACAGATACGCTCCCGCGAACGGCGGCAGCTTATCCCGGCGATGATGCGCCAGGTGTATGGCATTCAGGCCCCGGTGCAGTTTTATGACCACCATTACTGCCACGCCACCACCGCCTATTACACCAGCGACTTCGCCGAAGCGCTGGTGGTGACGCTGGATGGCGGCGGGGATGGGCTGTCGGGGAGCGTGTATGTGGGGAGAAACGGCCGTTTACAAAAACTCGCCACCGTAGACTCCTTCAACTCCCTGGGCAACTTCTACTCCTACATCACCCAACTGTGCGGCTTCAAAGCGGAAAAGCACGAGGGCAAAGTAACCGGCCTGGCGGCCATCGGCCAGCCGATCTACGCCGACATTCTGCGCGAGTTCATCGGCTATCAGGAGCCGGGGCAGATTCGCTACCGCGTGCCCATGTACCACCGCTCCGCCCTGCGTATGCTGGCCGAGCGGCTGCCGGCCGATTTCGACCGCGCCCATCTCGCCGCCAGCGTCCAACTAATTCTGGAAGAAGTTGGCGTCGCCTTCATCCAACATTGGCTGCGCCAGACCGGGTTGCGCCAGATCGCCGTCGCTGGCGGCGTCTTTGCCAACGTCAAATTCAACCAGCGCGTCCATGAACTGCCGGAAGTGGACAGCATCTTCATCCACCCGGCAATGGACGACAGCGGCCTCTCCGTCGGCAGCGCGATGGCCGCCCAGGCCGCAGAGCCGGGCTACGATCCATCGCAAATGATCCGGCGGCTGGAAAATGTTTACTTTGGCCCGGCCTACAGCGACGAAGAGATCGCCAGAGAGGTGGCCGCCTCTGGCTGCGCCGCCACCCTGGAAGCAAACATTCAGGGGCGGATCGCCGAACTGTTGGCGGCGGGGCATGTGGTGGCCCGCTTCACCGGCCGCATGGAGTATGGCCCGCGCGCGCTCGGCCATCGCACCATCCTCTACACCACCACCGACGCGACGGTGAACGATTGGCTGAACGAGAATTTGCGCCGCACGGAGTTCATGCCCTTCGCCCCGGCGACGCTGATCGAACACGCCCATGAATGTTACGAGGGCATGGCCGGCGCGGAGGACCCGGCCCGTTTCATGACGATCACCTTTAACTGCACGCCGCGAATGCGGGAGCAGTCGCCGGGGGTGGTGCATGTGGATGGCACGGCGCGGCCGCAGTTGATTGACCCGCAGACCGCGCCTGACTTTTACAAAATTTTACGCGCCTACCACGAGTTGACGGGCATTCCGTCGGTGATCAATACCAGCTTCAACATGCACGAGGAGCCGATTGTCTGCACGCCGCAAGACGCGCTGCGCTCTTTCCAGCAGGGCAATCTGGCTTTTCTGGCGTTGGATGATTGGTTGGTGGTTCATCCAACGGCCGTTGCCGGGCCGGCACAGGCAGCCGCCATGCAGGAGGCAGCGCAATGAACCGCACGGGGAGCAAGAGACATCTGCTGGTCTTTCTCGGTTTGCTGCTGGTCTTGATCATCGGATTTGGCAGCGGCATCTGGTTTCAGTGGACGTATGGCGCAGGCGGCTTATTGCGAGCGGCGGGGATACTGCCACCAAGCCCGGACAACAACAACAGACCAACGAGAACGGCCGTTGGCCTTCCGGCCGAATTTCAGGGTCAGCTTGCCCTCTTCGTCCTGGCGGGGCAGTCCAATATGTCCGGTTACGCCCCTTTACCGGCAGAGCAAACCTTGCATCCTCGCGCCTTCTTATTCGGCAACGATTATCTATGGCGATTGGCTCAGGAACCTACCGATCACCCGGAACGGCAGGTTGATCTGGTTTCCCTGGACTTCGGCGGCGGGTTCCCTGGCACAAGCCCCGGATTGGCTTTTGCCACCGCGCTTCTCGCTGAACAACCGGAACTGGTCATCGGCTTGATCCCGTGCGCGAAAGGAGACACCACCCTCCATGATTGGCGGCGCAACCTGGATGATAAGACGCTGTATGGCTCTTGCCTGAAACGCATCGCCGCTGCCTCGACGATGGGGGAATTAGCTGGGTTTCTCTTTTTTCAGGGAGAAGCAGACGCCCTGAATCCGGCACGATATAGCTACCACACCCTCTCGGCGCACGATTATGAAGAGCGCTTCACCCAATTTATCCATGATTTACGGAGCGATTTGGAGCGGCCAGGTTTGCCCATCGTCTTCGCGCAGATCGGCAGCCAGACAGCGCCGGAGGCGTTTAGCAATTGGGCGGTCATCCAGGCGCAGCAAGCGGCGGTTGATCTGCCTTGTGTTACCATGATTACGACGAGTGATTTGCCACTGCACGATGCCGTGCATTACACGACGGAAAGTTATCAGATTATAGGTGCGCGTTTTGCCGCAGCGTATGTCCAGCTGATGCAGACACAGGAATGTGAGTAGACCGGGTATGCCATCACCGATTGCCCACCTCGCGGCGAGTTATGTCGTTTACCGGCTGGTCCGCCACTATGAACCGGAGCCGAAGCTACCCCCGGTGGGGCCGGTGTCGGGATTGTTGTTGGTAACGGCCGTTTTCTCCACCCTACCTGACGTTGATTCAGTCGTGGGGCTGTTGGCGCGAGATTTCGGCCGCTTTCATAACAACGCCACCCACAGCCTGATTGTCGGGTTGGGCGTCTCCTTGCTGTTTGCCGCGCTGATGCGTTGGCGGAGGGGGCGTGGGTTTGCTTATTGGTTCACGGTCGCCGCCGCCAGTTACAGCCTGCACATCTTCATGGACGCGGCTACTGTCAGCCGGGGGGTGATGGCCTTGTGGCCGCTCACCGACACGCGCTTCCTCGCTCCGGTGACGATTTTTTACGGGCTGCATTGGTCGGATGGCTGGATCAGCATTCGCCACCTCTGGACGCTGCTGACAGAACTGCTATTTGTCGCCCTGGTGCTGATTCTGCTGCATTTTCGGCCTCAGCGAGCAAAGGTGCGGAGCTAACGATGCGTATCGGAATCATGCTGCGGGCGATTGATGAGAAGGGCGGGATTGGCGTCTACACGCGCAATATCGTCGCTGAGTTGTTGGCGCGGGACCAGGCCAATGAGTATGTGCTGTTTTACCGTAACCCGGAGAACAACGGCCGTTTCGCCGCCCACCCCAACGCCCACGAACGAGTCATCACCGGGCCAAATAAGGCGTGGTGGGACCAGGTCGCCATCCCCCTGGCCTGCCGCCGCGAGAAGATAGACGTGCTGTTTCACCCCAAGTTCACCGCGCCGCTGTTGGCCCCCTGCCCGGTGGTGATGACGGTACATGGCGCCGATTGGTTCATGCCCGATCAGGCCATCTACTACACCAAACTGGACGTGCGCTATATGCGGACGATGACGCCGCTCTACTTCAAGAAGTGCGCCGCCGTCATCTCCGTCTCGCAACTCACGACGGACAATTACAACCAGGTCTTGCGCCTGCCGCCGGACAAGGTGCGGACGATTTATTTTGCCCCGGCGCGCCATTTTCGGCGGGTGGCGGATGAAGGGGTGTTAACGGCCGTTCGCGCCCGCTACCGCCTCCCCGTCCGCTTCATCCTCACCCTGACCAAACGGTTGGGCGACGGCCGGAAAAACCTGGGTCAGATTTTCCAGGCGTACAAGCTCTACCACGCGCAGACCCCCCATCCGGCCAAACTGGTGGTCGGCGGCAAAGATTGCTACCTTTACAAAACAGAATACGGCATCCCCGACGACGGCTACGGCGCGGACATCCTCTTCCCCGATTGGATCGATCAGCAGGATTTACCGGCCGTCTACTCCCTGGCCGATTTGTACCTCTACCCATCTAATCTCGAAGCCTTCCCCATCCCGCTGACGGAGGCGATGGCCTGCGGCACGCCCATCGTCACCTCCAACGTCAATGGGCTGGCGGAGATTGTCGGCGAGGCGGCCATTCAGGTAGACCCCCGCGACGCGGCGGCGATTGCCGGGGCGGTGGGGCAGGTGTTGGGCGAGGCCGATTTGCGGGCGGAATTGGCGGCCAAGGGGCTGGCCCGCTCGGCCCTGTTCACCTGGGACCGCTGCGCGGCGCAGACGTTGGCTTTGTTGGAGGAAGTGGCATGTCGGTGAACGCCGCCGATTTTTTCGCCGGGTCCGGTCTTATCCTGGTGCCGCATATGGATGATGAGGCGCTGGCTTGTGGCGGCAGCATCGCCCTGCTGCCGGATAAAACAGCCTGGCATCTGGTCTATTTCACCGATGGCCTGGGGTCGCCGGAGCCGGTGCTGCCCGGACGAGACGCCATTTCGCCCGACCTGGGGCAAATCCGCCAGGCGGAGGCGCGGGCGGCGATGGCGCTTTTGGGTGTCCCATCGGCCAACGTCCATTTTCTGAATCTGCCCGACGGCCGTTTACGCCAGCATCAGGTCGCCGTAGACGAGGCGGTTGAGACCTGGGTGGACACGCTACGACCAGACCACGTCTTGGCTCCTTTCCGTTACGACCGTCACCCGGATCATCTGGCGCTGAACCGGGCGGCGACCCGCCTGGCACGAACAGGCGCGTTTCATCTGACCGAGTATTTTGTCTACCATCATTGGCGGTTGCTGCCGACAGGGGACGTGCGCGATTATATTCGACCGGGATTGTTACAGGTGATCGAGATAACGGCCGTTGCCCAACAAAAACGGGCCGCGCTGGATTGCTACAAAAGCCAGACTACCCGTTTCTACCCCTGGCAGACCCGGCCCAATCTGACGCCGGGCCTGCTGGATGACGTGAGCCAGGCCCCGGAAATGTTTTTGCGCTACGACCGGCGAATGGGGGGAACGGCCGTTTTCAGCCACGCCGTACCCTGGATTCGCCTGGCGCATCGTCTGGAACCTTTCCTGAAAAAGCGCAAAGATCGGCTGGTTGCCCGGTGGCGACGGCGGAGGAGCCAGACATGAACACAAGCGCGCAAGCTGGCCTGAATCGGCCTATCCGCGTGGTGATGTTCGGCGGAGGGCCGGTGCTAGAACGAGACGTGCAGCAGTTCCTCGTCCGGCTGGAAGCCCATCCTGACATTGTGTTGTCCGGCGCATTTTGCCAGTCCGCCGGGCAAACTTTTGGCGATGTGGTTGCGAATACCTGGAAGCGGCGGCGCTGGTTGGCCCCGGCTGTGTTGGGACTGCACCTGCTGGGGATCGCCGGGCGGTGGCTGCGCCATCCCCGGTTGGAATGGTCTTTACGGCAGGAGATGGCCCGGCTAAACGGCCGTGTCCACTTTGTGCCAGACATCCACGACAAAACCGTTTTAGACCAGGTGAGCGATTTGGCCCCCGACCTGGGCCTGATTTATGGCAGCCCCATCCTCAAACCTGCTCTTTTTGAAATTCCCACGTTGGGCACGTTGGGCATTCATCACGGCCAGGTTCCGCAATACCGGGGGAAAAAGACCACTTTTTGGGCGATGTATCACGGTGAGCCGGTCGCCGGAGTGACGATTCAGAACGTCACCGCCGGGCTGGATACGGGGCAGATTGTCCGCAGCGGCGAGGTGGTCATTGGGCGGCGAGGTTATGGCGCTGTCTGGCGAGAGGTATTGGCGCTGGGGTTGGATTTGTATATTGAGGCGATTTTAGAGGTGCGGGCGGGAACGGCCGTTTACCGCCCGCAAATTGGCCCCAAAGGCAAGCTATATCGTGACCCAAAACCAGGAGACATCCTGCGTTTTTGGCTGCGAAGATGGTTTTGACGGCGAAGGAACTCCGCGAAGATGAGCCTGCGTGTATTAGTTGTCATACCGGCCTATAACGAAGAAAAAACCATCGCCGCCGTCATTGCGGGGCTGCGCCGGGCCGCGCCGGAGTACGACCGGGTGGTGGTCAACGACGGGGCAAAGGATAAGACTGGCGAAGTCGTGGCCGCCCTGGGCGAGAAGCAGTTGCGGCTGCCCTGTAATCTGGGGTATGGCAATGCCCTACAAACAGGGCTGAAATATGGTTTGCAAGGCGGTTATGAGATTATTGTGTCGTTTGATGGTGATGGGCAGCATAAGCCGGAAGATGTTCCGGCCGTTGTTGCAGCGCTATTGAACAGTGACGCTGACATGGTGATAGGGTCTCGGTATGCCAACGGCCGTTCCTACAACAGCCCACTCGGCCGTAAACTGGGGCAAATTCTTTTCTCGCAGCTCACGCGCCCCTTAATCGGCCGGCGAATCTATGACACCACCTCCGGCTTTAAAGCGATGCGAGCCGCCGCCTGCGAGGTCGTCGTCAGCGGCGTCTTTATGGATTTTCATACCGAGAGCCTGGTGCGGTTGAGCATGGCCGGTTTTAAGATTATTGAACATCCGATTACAGTCTACGAGCGGGAACACGGCCGTTCCATGCACTCATTCATCAGCGCCTTTGCCTATCCGCTGCAAACGCTGTTGCTGACGCTGGTGGCCCTTATTGACGCCCTGCTCACCCGGAGAACACAATGAGCGTACAAGGTATCGTCCTGCTTGATCTGTTTGCCCTGAGTTTGATCGTGCTGATTATCAATCTGGTCCGCACGCGGAAACTGCACCCCGCCTTTGCCGTCATCTGGCTGTTGGCTCTGGTAGGCATGATCGTGATCATCTCCATCCAACCGTTGCTCTTCTTTGTGACGCAGGTGATTGTCGGCGCGGTTTTCCCGGCGTCGGCGTTGACCCTGCTCGCTTTTGCCCTGGTGTTTGGCATGTTGATTTTCTTCAGCATGCAGTTATCCATCCTCTCCGCCCGACAGGTAGAAATGGCGCAAAAAATGGCTTTGGCTGAGTTGCAAGCGCAAGAGGTGAAAGCTGAACGAGACGAATCGGGTGAGTAAAGCGCGCGTCTGTTTGCTCACCGAGACGTACCACCCTCTTGTTGGTGGCGGTGAAACGCAAGCGCGTACCTTAGCGGAGGGCTTGAGCAAGCAGGATTGGGACGTCCTGGTTCTTACCCGTCGCCATGCGGCCACCTTACCCCGGCAGGAGATCATTGGCGGTGTTCCGGTCTACCGCCTTCCGCCCAGCGGCGCAGCGCATTGGAAAAAGTGGGGGTTGTTGCTGAGCAGCGGGGCAGCTCTGTGGCGGCTGCGAAAGCGGTATGATTTGATTTTTGTCTCCGGTTTTCGCGTGGTGGGGCTAACGGCCGTTATCCTGGCCAAACTACTGAACAAACGGGTCATTCTTAAAGCCGATAGCCTGGGCGAAATATCAGGCGACTTTTTTAGCGGGGGTCTGGCCCGCTTTGGCCTACGCCCCGGTTCGCTGCCGGTTCGCGCTTTCCTGGGGCTGCGCAACCGCATTTTGCGCCAGGCGGATCGGTTTGTAGCCATCTCTTCAGTGGTTGCCGAGGAGTTGATGGACCAGGGCGTTTTGGCCGAAGAGATTGAGCGGATACCGAACAGCGTGGATAACGGCCGTTTTCACCCCGTCGAGCAGCCCACCAAACAGGCGCTCCGCCAGCAGTTAGGGTTGCCAGCGGAGGCTGCCATTGTCATTTACACCGGCCGGCTGGTCGCCTACAAAGGGCTGCCCCTGCTGCTCCAGGTCTGGCGGGACATAGCTGCCCAACACGACAACGCCTGCCTCCTCCTGGTCGGGTCGGGCGGTCTGGACATTGACAACTGCGAGGCAGAGCTGCGGGCTTACACCAGCCAACACCGGCTTGAGGAAAGCGTCCGCTTCACCGGCAGCGTAACCAACGTGCCGGACTATTTGCAGGCCAGCGATATTTTCGTTTTCCCAACGGAAAACGAAGCGTTTGGCATCTCGCTGATTGAGGCGATGGCGTGTGGGTTGGCGGTGGTGGGAACGGCCGTTGGTGGGGTGAAGGATATTTTGGAAAACGGCCGTGATGGTCTTGTCATTGCGTCAGGCAGCTCTGAGCAGTTGAGTCTCGCGCTAAGCCGCCTGCTTGG
>CAYONK010000157.1:0-8776 GCA_964405285.1 uncultured Ardenticatenaceae bacterium | reverse complement strand
GGTCGTCAGGAGCAGATTTTCAATGCGCTCTTCGCCAAATGAAAAATCTACCGGCGCGTCAAGGATAGATATGCCTTCACTGTCCAGCACATCCAGGACAACGTCCAGGTCGCCATCCGGCTCCACGATGATGTCTACGCTTTCGCCTTCCAGGCCGATGAAGCTCCAGCTTGATTCGCCGGAATCGTCAATCTCGCCGGTGACAGCATCGCCGTAGAGCAGGAAGCCGGCGCTACCCAAATCGTCAAAGCCCATGCTGCTCAGGTCGGCGGTCGGTTCGCTCAGTTCAACGGTCTCCGCCATAGCGATGAAGATGGGCAGATAGGTGTCTGCCTCAGCTGCCGGGGCCGCGCCGATCAAAGCGCCACCATAGTCACCCTGGATCAGCACGTAGACGTACAAGGTGATGGGGTCGCCGCTCTCAGCGATGGCGTTGGCGATCATGTAAGCGGCGTTTTGACCAACGGCCGTTGGTCCTTCCACAACCTCTAACTCTGTGCCCAGGTCAAACTCCGCGATGAGGTCATCAATCAATTCGGTTGGATTGTCGCCGGGCATCTCCGCCGCCGGACCATTGGCAACCAGAGCGATGGCCCCATCTACGCCAAGTTCGTCGGCCATGAACAACTCTTCGTTGGGCGCGAAGAAGGTGAAGCCGGGGAAGCCGCCCTGCACCCAATCGGCCGGGAAGCTAACGCGCAGACCAGATTCTTCGCTGAAATACTCTTGCAGCTCGATGACTGGCTCCGGCGTGGCAGTGGGCGCAGGCGTCTCGGTGGGGGCAGGGGTGTTGGTCGGCGGAACGGCCGTTTCCGTGGGGGCGGTCGTCGCCGTCGGGGGGACTGGGGTAGGCGTTGGTTCCGCTCCACCGCAGGCGACCAGGGCAAGGGTGAGAAGGAGAACGGCCGTTAACAACATCAATAATCTAGTAGGGTACAATCTCATGAAACAAGCTCCTTATAAATGTGGGGGAATGTGGCCGGTTGTGTCTGGCCGGTAAGTCCGTTAAGAATAAAATTCTTGGGTTACAAATCAGATAACGATGAAGCTGCGGATTGCTCCCCGCCAAGTTTGATTCGGGGAAGACCAGCTTACCGCGCCAACGCCAATTGTCGCGGGAGTAGGACGGGTTTGTGAATAGGACAAATGGGCTATTGCCTCCCCCAAAAAACACCTGACAGGTTTCCGAAAACCTGTCAGGTGTTTTTTGGGCGTTAGCGGGCGCGGTTCAGCCAGCGCAGGGTCAGTTCACCCAGGCGGTCGGTGCGCTGGCGCAGGGTGGTGCAGGGGGGCAGGGCGTCGAGGAATAAACGGCCGTAGCGCTTCGTCAGCACCCGCTTGTCCAAAATCGCCACCACCCCCTCATCGGTGCCGCGCCGGATCAATCGGCCAAAGCCCTGGCGGAAACGCAGCACCGCCTCCGGCACAGAATACTCAAAGAAGGAATTGTCGAAGGTCTCCGAGCGGGCGGCGAAAATCGGGTCCGAAGGCACGTCGAAGGGCAGCTTGGCGATGATGACACATTGCAGCGCCGGGCCGGGCACGTCTATGCCCTCCCAGAAGGAGCGTGTGCCGAGCAGCACCGCCCGCGCCCCCTCCTGCTTGAACAGGGCCATCATTTGCTGGCGCGAAAGGCTACGCCCTTGCGTCAGGGTGGCGATGCCCAGGTCGGCCAGCGGCCCCTCAATCGCCTGGGCGGTCTGGTTGAGCTGGCCGTAGGCGGTGAAGAGGACCATCGTCCGGCCGCCGAGCGCCCCGGCCACGTCTATGATGGCTCGTTCCAGGTATTGCTGGTAGCCGGGCTGGTTCGGCTCCGGCATGTCGGAGGCCAGGTAGAGCAGGGTGGAATTGGCGTAGTCGAAGGGGGAACCGACGGCCAACTGCGTCGTCTCGTGGGCGTGGAGGCGCTGGCGCAGGTAGCTAAAATCGGCTTCGTCCCAGGTCCCGGCCCCGGCGGTGCGCATGGTGGCGGAGGTGAGGACGACGGTTTCCAACGCGCCGAAGATGTGCTTTTCCACCAGCGGCCCAACATGGAGCGGGGCGGCGTGGAGCGAGAGCCGCTCTTTGAACAGTTCGGCCCAGTAGATCATCTCCGGGTTCGGTTCGGCGATGATCTGGTTGAGGTTGAGGCGGGTTTCGTCCAGGTCACGGCCGTTTCCCGCCAATCCCCTTTGCAAATCTTCGCCGTTTTCGATGTCAAAGTTGTAGATATGGTCGCCTAGCGCTTCGGCCAGCTTTTTGAAGCCGGTGGCCAGCGCCTTGAGCGGTTTGTTGAGGTTTTCCCAGGCGAGTTCGACGTCGCGGTAGCCGGGTTGGGTGCGAACGGCCGTTATCAACCTCACCTGCTCGGCAAACTGGCTGCGCCGGTTGACGTACTCCTTCAAGAAGAAGCTCACGGTGGTGAAAAAGTCATCGAGGTGGAAAGCGGCTTCCTGCGCTTCGCGGCGCATCGCGTCTATGTAGGCGTCCAGCGGGGCGGCCAGGTCGCGGGGCAGGCGGCTGCGCATTTGCGATTGCACCTGCCCGATCAGCCCCGCGCTCGGTTTGGTGATTTCGTCAAAGATGGCTTCCAGGATGCGTTTGTCGGCGCGGAAGCTGAGGCCGTCGGTAACGGCCGTTTCCAAATGGTGCGCCTCGTCCACAATCAGGTCCACAAACTCCGGCAGGATGTGGTTCTCATTTGCCACGTCGGAGAGCAGCAGGGCATGGTTGACGATGACAATGTGGGCCTGCTCCGCCCGCGTCCGGGTGATGTAGAGCGGGCAGCGGGCCTGGGCGCAGTTCTCGCTGGTGCAGACCTTGTTCTCGCCGTTCAGCCGCCCCCACGCCTGCCGCTCGCCGGGGGTGCGTAGGACGATCTCGCTCACGTCGCCGCTCTTGCTGTGGGGCAGCCAGAGCAAAATGCGGGCGTAGAGGACCATGTCGTCGGCGTTGCTCGGCCCATTGTGGCGCATTTGCTGGAAGAGGCGGGTGCAGAGGTAGTTACTGCGCCCTTTACGCACGGCGGCGCGTAACTCGAAAGGCAGGACGCGCTGGAGTTCGGGGATGTCTTTGTGGATGAGTTGGTCCTGGAGGTTGATGGTGTTGGTGGAGATGACGACGCGACGGCCGTTTTGCACCGCCCAGAAAGCGGCCGGCAGCAGGTAGGCGACGCTCTTGCCCGTGCCCGTGCCCGCCTCCACCAGGGTGTGTTCGCCAGCGTTGAAGGCGTTGGCAACGGCCGTCATCATCTCCACTTGCTGCGGCCGGTACTCGAAGCCGGAGAAGCGTTGGCTGAATGCGCCGCCCGGCTCCAACATCGCGGCGATCAGTTCCACATCGAGCATGACGGGCTTTTCCAGGGGGACGGGGGCCTGGGCGTTGGGCTTTTCCGGGCGATAGAGTTCGGGCAGGCGTTGGGTGGTGGGGCGGGAACGGCCGTCTTGGAACGCCAGCCGCGCCTTCTCTGCCAGAACCTCTTCAAAAAAGAGCGTCTCCGGCCAGGCGATGCGCCGCCCCGCCTGCACAATCTCCTCCAACTGCCAAAATTCCAACTCCAGCGCTTTCTCTTGCAGCGCCAGGAACAATTCAATCGTCAGATTGGCGTCCGCCAGAGCGCGATGGTCTTGCCCCTCCGGCGGCAGGGGCAGATGGAGCCAGCGGGCCAGTGATTCCAGGTCATACCGCCCCGCCTCCGGCAGCAAAATGGAGGCCAGGGTGATGGTGTCCAGCCGGTGATTACCCACGCCCAGCCGCTCCTCATTGAGGAAGCCCAGGTCAAAGTCTACGTTGTGGCCCACCAGAACGTGGTCGCCCAGGATCGGACGCAATTCGCCCCGCACGCTGTACATCGTCGGCGCGCTGGAAACCATCGCGTCGGTGATGCCGGTGAGGCGACTGATGGCCGGGGGGATCTCTCGGTGGGAATTGACCAGGGTGGCGTATTCGTCGAGGATGTCGTTGCCTTGCAGGGTAACGGCCGCTACCTCGATAAGGGCGTCTTTTTGCGGGTCTAGCCCGGTGGTTTCCACGTCTACGATGACGTATGTCGTTGGCATAGGCTTCGTCCGTCCGGTAGCTAGAGCGAGAGCGAGAGCTAGAGGCTGGTCAATCCTCTTCCGCTCACTCTAGCTCTCGCTCTCGCTTTTTTGATTGGCTGGAATTATAGCACGGATTTTCTAGCCTGGATGGTGGATAATCGGCCAGACATGGAGAGGCAAGGCAGTCGGGCAATCCCTTTGTCCAAGACCAATATCTTATCCCCGCCTGCTTCGCTCCGCAGCAATTCTAAATTTGGGCTTGGCATTTGTGTAACCAAGCCAATTTCTATGCTATTCACGCTCAATTGTCATGCTGAGCGAAGCGAAGCATCCCTAAGGCCTCGGATTGCCCAAGTGGTCGGGATGCTTCGGAGGACCTCAGCATGACATCTCTCTTGTTAAATTGAGAATTGCCTGCTTTGCCCCTCAGCAATTCTCAATTTGGGCCTGGCATTGGCGTTCTTCTACCCTATTCACGCGCAATTGTCATGCTGAGCGAAGCGAAGCATCCCTACGGCCTCGGATTTTCCAGGGGAACGGGATGCTTCGGAGGATGCTTCGACGCTGCTCAGCACAGGCTCTCAGCATGACATCTCTCTTGTTAAATTGAGAATTGCCTGCTTCGTCCCTCCATAAAAATGAACCGGGCCTGAAATTGCGCTATAATCTGCAAATGTTTCTCTGCATCGTAGAAAGGTGGTTCGCATGGATAAAGTTCAATTGCTCGACGATCTGGCCGGAAGTTTCAATAGCAGCGATTTGGCCGAACTCTGCTTGCGCCTGGGGGTGGACCATGAGGAGATGGGCGGAAGCGGCCCGCGCAGCCAATCGCTGAAGCTCATTGGCTACATGGAACGGCGGGGCCGACTCCCCGAATTAATCCAGGTGATGATTCACCTGCGCCCCCATCTGGCCGAAACTTACCAATCCTCGTCCCCTACGACAGCCCAATCGGGGAAAACTCTTGCTTCGCCGTCAATTGCTGCGCCGCAGCCAGAAACTTTCCCAACTCAGCCAGAAAGACAGGAATTCAATAATCCCTACAGCGCCGGCCGAATGGTGACCAGCCCCGCCATGTTTTTCGGCCGGGACACGGAGCGGCGGCGGCTGCGCACCCGGTTGCAAACGGGCAGCAGCAGTTCCATCGTCGGGATGCGGCGCGTGGGCAAGTCGTCGCTGATGTATTACCTGAGCCACCACGAACCGGCTTTCCGGCGGGGCGATCATCTCTTCGCCTTCCTCGATTTGCAGGACGCCCGGTACCACACGCTGGCGGGCCTGATGAACGGAGCCGCCGCCCAATGGCTGCCCAAAGCGGCGCGTTACACCGGGCCGGATAACAACCTGGCCGACCTGGCGGGCTTTACCCGGCTGGTGCGCGCATTGAAGACGGCCGGATACACCCCGGTCCTCTGTCTGGATGAATTTGAGAACCTGACAAAACGGCCGGAAGAGTTCAACGACGACGTCTTTGAAAGCTGGCGGGCGCTGGGCAATGCCGGGCAGCTTGCTTTTATCACCGTTTCCCAGCAGCCACTCTCCGACCTGATCCGGGGAAGTGACCTGACCTCCAATTTCGACAACATTTTTAACCAGTTGGACCTGGCTTTGCTGGATGAAACGGCCGCCCATCAATTGCTGACCAACCCGTTGGCCCAGAGCGGCCAGGCGACCGACGTTGGCGCGACCGACGCTTTGCTGGACTATTGCGGTCCCCACCCCTTTTATTTGCAGATGGCCGGGTTTTACCTGTGTGATGCCCTGCTGAATGGCGGCTTTACCCTGGAGCAGGTGAAGGAAGATTTCTCCTGGGAGGTGGAGCGCCATTGGCGCGGCCTGTGGCACGCCCTGTCGCCCGCGGAGCAGGCCGCCTTTCGCGCCGCGCAGCAGGGGGCGGTGCCGCCTGCCTCGCAAGGCCGCGCCCGCGCCCTGGTCCGCAAGGGGGTGTTGTTGGCGGCGGGCGGCGGCTATAAACCATTCAGCGCCGGTTTTGCTGCCTGGGTGCAGGCGGAAGAGCCGCCCCCAGCGGAGCCAGAACCAGAACCACCGGCGCCAGACCCGGTAGAAAAACAAACCGAACCAACCCACCCAACCAACCCCGCAGCGCAGTTAGACTGGTGGCTGTTGTTGGTGGCCACGTTTGTCACCTTACTGGTGCTGGTGGTAGCCGCCTGGGTGCTGAGCAGCCTGATGGGCGATACTTCCACGACCAACCTGATTATTTTGCTGGTGATCGCCTTTCCGGTGATTTTGGTGTTGGTGGGCAAATTGACCGGCCAGGATTTGCTGGCCTGGTTTAGCCAACTGCTGGGGAACGAGAAGCCGGAATGAAGCGGGAAACCTGGTTGACCCAACCGCTGCGCTTGCTGTATTGGGTGTTCTTTAAACCGTTTACCCTGGCCAACTACCAAAGGGTCTTCGACATCAAAACGGATAGTCGAGGTGACTTTTCTCTTCTAAGCGCCCGCCAAGAGATACGGCAGAACCCGGCACTGCGCCGCCATCTGGCGCAAATGTTTCTGGCGAATGCCTATGGCCTAGCTGGCCTGTCGGTCCTGATGCCCCTGGCTGAAGGGCTGGAGGTACTGCGGGCGCCAGGCACCGCGTTTAGCTTGCTATATGTGGTGCTTGGTGCGGCGTTTGTTGTGATATTCGGCGTATTGATGGGCATAGCGTTTAGCGCGGGGATTGGCGTGGCTGTTGGTGTGGTGGTTGGCGTGGCAAGTGGCGTGGCGGTTGTAGTGGCAAGTGGCGTGGCGGTTGTAGTGGCAAGTGGCGTGGCGGTTGGCGTGGAGTCCGGTGTGGCGGGTGAAGTGTTTGCCGTAGGGCTTGTCGTGGCGTTTGGTGTGATGCTCGGCCTAGTGTTGGGCGTGACGTTTGGCGTAGCGTTTGGCGTGGCAGGTGGTGTGGAGTCTGGCGTAATATTTGGCGTGGTGTTTGGCATGGTGTTTGCAGGTGTTGTTGACCTGCCGGGAATCGCTTTGTACTTGGGTCTGGCTTTTACGTTCATTTTCTGGTGGTTGTATTTTCGCATCCCACTATATCTGGTTTATTTACCCTGGAACACAACAGCCTACTTTGCCATGCGCAATGCTCTGGGTGATGTTGTCTCCTGGTATCGCCGTAGCCCACAAAATTGGGATGAACTCATCTGGTTTCGCCTCTTCTTTCTGGATGGGCAGTTGGTCGCGCTCACGCAGGCGGATCGCGCCGCCGGGTTGGTGGCCATTGATGCGGTGGCCACCTCGTTTCGCCAGGGCTGGGCCGCCCGCCGCGCCGTCGAGTGCCTGCTCGTAGATGAATTCGCCCAGGTTGATACGGTGGCCGATCTGGCTGCCGTGCGGGAACGGGTCGCCTGGCTGCCCGCCGCCGGGCCACGCGCTTTTTGGGCCGCCCTGGATCGGGTCGCCGCCGACCTCAACGCCGCCCTCCAGGCCAGCAGCCGCTTCAACCAACTCACCGCCCTCAACCGCGCCGCCGCCGCCCTGCGCGAAATACAAGCCGCCCTACCCGATTACCAAAAGAAACCAGGCCAGAAGAGGACTGGCGAAGAGATTCTCCTGCAACAACTGCGGGACTTAATGGTCAACACCCTCAACGAAGAAGAAATCCGCGAATTGGCTTTTGCCCTGGGCGCGGATTATGAAACCTTGCCCAGCCTCAGACGGGAAGACAAAGTGCGGGAACTCGTCCTGTATATGCAGCGGCAAAACCGCCTGCCGGAACTGGTGGACCATCTGGCCGAGATGCGCCCCCAGGTTTTCAGCGCCCTGGCCTTGCAAACCGCTGCTCAAGGCGTTCCCTTTACCTCCATTGAGGCGCTGCGCCCGATTATCGGCGGCTGGATTCGCCTGATCGAAGCGGAGGTGACCCAAATCACCGCCGCCAGGCAGGCGGGCAGGGAAATCCCCAATCCGTACATCCCCGGCACACCCATCCACCCCGACGGCGAGAGCGTCTTCAAAGGGCGGCAGGACATCTTCGCCGAAATCGAGCGCAATCTGGCCGCCCTGCACCAAATCCCCACCCTGCTCCTCTACGGCCCGCGGCGCAGCGGCAAAACGTCGCTGCTGCTGCAAATGCCCCACCGCCTGCCGGAGAACGTCGTGCCGGTATTCGTCAACTTGCAAGAAGCGGCGGCTACCGTCCACAGCGCCGCCGGGTTCGTGGTTGAGTTGGCGCAAACCATCGCCCGGCAAAGCCTGGCCCACCGCCGCCTGACGCTGCCGCGCGTCAGCCCGCTCGATTTTGCCAAAGAGCCATACCTGGCCTTCGCCCGCTGGCTGGACGAAGCGGCCCGGCCGTTGGTCGGCTACACCCTCTTCATCACCTTCGACGAATTCGAGTGGGTGGAGAAAGCGATTGACCAGGGGCGTCTGGACGAGAATGTCCTCAGCTTTTTCCGCAACCTCATCCAGCGCGGCGGCAAACCGCCGCTGGCCCTGCTCTTTTCCGGCATCCATCTGTTGAGTGAATTGAAGTACAACTGGCCTTCCTACTTCATCAACGTCAAATCGGTCAAGGTCGGTTATCTGCCAGAAGCAGATGCCCGCCGCCTGATCACCAATCCGATTGAAGATTTTCCCCTGGATTATGAACCGGAGGCGCTGGACCTCTACCTGCGCCAGACGCGCTGCCAACCGTATCTGGTGCAGTTGGTCGGCTTTGAACTGGTCAATTACCTGAACAGCGCCAACCGCCGCGCTGCCGGGAACCACCTGCGGGCAACGGTCGCCGACCTGGAAGCCGGTTTGACC
>CAYONK010000156.1:7626-8790 GCA_964405285.1 uncultured Ardenticatenaceae bacterium | reverse complement strand
GCTCCCCATCTCCCCGTCTCCCCCTCTCCCGCTCTCCCCCCCTCCCCCTCTCCTCCACGGGTACGGCAAAGTGCCGCTGTCGGGGTACATCAAGAAGCGGGGGAAGGGCCAGCTGGACCTGCTCGTCGTGGACGAGGTCCATCAGTACAAAGGATTCGACAGCGACCAGGGGTACGCCATGCACCATCTGGCGCAGGCGGCCGAGCGCGTGGTGGCCCTGACCGGGACCATCTACGGGGGGAAGGCGTCGAGCCTCTTCTACCTGCTCTTCCGCCTGGCCTCGGAGATGCAGCAGACGTATGTCAACCCGGAGGCGAGCGGCCAACGCCGCCTGCGCAGCCGGGATTGGGTGTCGGCTTACGGCATCTTGCAGCAGATAGAGACCATCACCCTGGACGAAGACGGCCGGCAGACGGCCAACAGCCGGAGCAACATCCGCTACAAAGAGCTGCCCGGCGGCTCCCCAGCCATGCTGCCCTGGCTGCTGAACCGTTCCGTCTTCCTCTCGTTGGGCGACATGGGCTTTCCGCTGCCGCCGTACAGCGAGATACCCATCTCCATCCCGATGGCCCCGGAGCAGGCGGCGCGCTACGAGTCGCTCAAGGAGCAGCTGCGGGAAGAGCTAAAAGAGCGGTTGGTGCGCGGGGACAAATCGCTGCTGGCGGGCTATCTCTACGCCCTGCTCTTCTGGCCCGACTCGCCGCGCCGGGCGAAGGTGGTGCGCTGCCCGCGGACGGAGAAGATAGTGGCGTCGGTGCCGGGGTTGGGCGAGGATTTCAGCGGTCCCAAAGAAGAGGCCATCGTCGAGTTGTGCCTGGCGGAGAAGGCGGCGGGGCGGAAAGTGCTGCTGCTCTGCCAGCAGACCGACACCCTGGACATCCAGCCGGAGTGGAAAGAGATGTTGGGGGCGGCGGGCGTGAAGGCGGCCATCCTGCGGGCCGCGCCGAACAAGCGGGAGGGCTGGATTGAGCAGCAGGTGAAGGCGGGGGTGGACGTGGTGATCTCCCATCCACGCAAGGTGGAGACGGGGATAGACTTGCTGGACTTCCCGACCATCGTGGGCAGGCTCGTGGGCGCCGGCTTCGAGGGCTACAGCGTCGACTACCGGCGCTCGACGACCACCTACTATCTGCCGGACGGCGACAGCGTGGCGCTGCCCATGAG
>CAYONK010000156.1:0-7616 GCA_964405285.1 uncultured Ardenticatenaceae bacterium | reverse complement strand
GTCTGGATGGCGATAGATTACAGCGTCTACACCGTCCTGCAAGCCAGCCGCCGCAGTTGGCGCATCGGGCAGACGCAGCCGGTGAAGGTCTACTACTTTGCCTACGAAGAGACCATCCAGGAAGACGCGCTGCGGCTGGTGGCGGCGAAGGTGGCGGCGACGCTGCGGGTGAACGGGGACACGGTGGGCGACGACGGGTTGGCCGACCTGGATGATCTGGCCTCTGGCGACCTGGTGGCGACGCTGGCGAAGATAATCACGGGGGAGGTGCAGATAGAAGCGCGCAGCTTGCAGCAGGCGTTTGCCGAGGCGAATGCCAGTCTGCGGCAGGCCAATACGGTGATTGGGGAGTATGGGGAGCTAGAGCTAGAGCGAGAGGAAGAGGAGGCGGGGGAGAGGGGGAGCAGAGGAGCAGGGGAGATGAGGAGATGGGGAGCGGAGGAGCGGGAGCGGGTGTTGTTGCCGGAGAAGATGGGCAACGGCGCGGGGCGTCAGGTGGGGTTGTTTGGCAATGGAGTGGGCAGGGCCAACGGCCACGCGCCCAAACCAAACGGCCAGCCAGCGACCCACCACCAACCACCAGCGACCAAACACCAGCCACCAGCGACCAACAACCAGTCACCAGCCACCAGCGACCAGCAACCAATAGCCCCTCCGGTGCCGCGGCCGCGGCTGCTTATCGGGCCGTTGGGAGGACGGCCGTGAGTGGGGGCGTCGCGCCGGACGAGTTATGGCGGGAAACTCTGGCCGAACTGCGGGGGCAACTGCTGGTCCAGACCTTCGACGCCTGGCTGTTGGGCAGCCGGGTGGTGGTCGGGGCCAGCGCGCCCCGGTTCTGGGTGGTGGCGACGCGCAACGAGTATGCTAGCGAATGGCTGACCCACCGGCTGTATCCGGTGGTGTGGCGGACGGCAATGGCCGTTGCCGGGCGGTCGGTGATGCTTTGTTTTATTCCCCGACACATTGCCAGAAGAAATGGTCAATTGTTAATGGTCAATGGTCAATGGGCAACGGTCTGCGCCAGGCTGGCGCAAGAGGCGGGCGGCGAGTTGGCGATTGGCAAACAGATTAAGGAGAACATCCCATGAATAACCCGGTATCTAATCCAGGCGTGGCGCGGCGGGTGCGAATCGCCAGCCACGTCACCCAATCGCGTTTTTTGCATATTGAGGACAGTCTGCAAATTGGGAAGCTACGTTTGTTTGCTGGCGCGTATAGCAAAGGGAGCGGAATGCGTCAGTTTGCCAACGCCTATGTCAGCATTTCCGATGCGCGAGTATTGTTTGGCGCGTTGGCGCGAGGCGAGGAAGGCTTCAGCTACAAAGAGTACAAGGGGACGCCGGCGCGGAACGGTCAGCCGACGGTCAGCCGGGTGTTGACGGCGACGGTCAAAGGAGAGCAGGTGTACATCGAGTTGAAGACCGGCCCCGGCAAGCTGACGCCGACGGGGGCGGTGACGCCGGCCGGGGCGGCGACGACCGAAGTGAATGTGGCCTTCAAGCGGCACGAGGCGCAGCGGTTGGCGGCGGAGGTGTTGGCCTACCTTCAGGCCTGGGACGTGGTGCGGATGCTGGGGCAGCGGCAGGTGGTGGGTTTGCTGCCGTACACCCTGGTGGAGGTGGAGGAAATGCGGAATGCGGAGCGCGGAATGCGGAATGAGGAGGAAATGCGGAGTGCGGAAGGCGGAATGCGGAATGAAGGCGACCCACTCCGCACTCCGCATTCCGCACTCCACACTTCTTCTCGTCCGGTGACGCGCAAGGGGAAGGGGGATGGTGCGGGCAAGGTCAATGGGGTGGCGCGAGGGACGAATGGGCAAGCGGTGGCCAACGGCGCGGGGCGGCCGACTGCGCCGCCACCACCCCCGCCGCCGACGCTGGTGTACGGGGATGGCAGCCAGGTGGACGCGGGCAATGTGACGGAGGTGCAGACCTTTGAGTTGTACCAGGCGGAGAAGCGGGCGGTCCCGGCGTCGAAGGGGGCGCTGCTGGCGTTTTACCAGCAGCGGGCGGCGGCAGCGGCCGCTTAAGCGGAGAGGCGGAGTGCGAAGCGCTGCGCGAGTAGGTTGAGGAAAGTGGGGTCATTGGCAACGGCCGTTCTCACAATCATCACGCGCCAGCCGTTAAAAACGCCCCTTTCTGCTCCTTCATCAGCCAGAGATAGCCATCTTCCAAACTCGGTTCGGTGGGCATGGCGGCGTAGCCCGGCGGCAGTTCGCCGACAATGCGGTATTGCACCCCATCTTGCAACTGCAAAGTGGAGACGATGGTGGCCTGGGCAAACGGCCGTTCCCCACTCCCTGGCTCTCCATCTAACCGCACCATCCACACCCGCCCCCGCGCCGCAGCAATCAGGTCACGCGGGCTGCCGCGAAAAAGAACCCGCCCCTCATGCAGCACCGCCAGATCGTTACAGCTCTGGCTGATGTCTTCCACAATATGCGTGGAGAGGATGACCGCGCAGCGCACGGCCGTTTCCGCCAACAAATTCCGCAGCCGCACCCGCTCCTCCGGGTCAAGCCCGGCCGTCGGTTCATCCACAATCAACAGGCGCGGCTGCCCCAGCAACGCCTGGGCAATACCCACCCGCCGTTTCATGCCGCCAGAAAATTGCTTCAGCTTGCGCCCCGCCTGCGGCGTCAGATGCACCTGCTCTAACACCATATCCACCTGCCGCTGCCGCTCGGCGCGGCTGCGAACCCCTTTGAGGATGGCGATATAGTCCAGGAACTGAACGGCAGTTAGCTCCGGGTAAAAGCCAAACTCCTGCGGCAGGTAGCCCAGCCCCGCCTTCGCCGCCAGCCTCCCCTTCGCCGAGGTCAGATCATGCCCAAAGAGGGCGATCTGGCCGCTGGTCGGGCGCAGCAGCCCGGCAATCAGGCGCATCAGGGTGGTTTTGCCCGCGCCATTTGGCCCCACCAGGCCAAACATCCCCGCGCCAATCTCCAGGTCTACGCCGCACAACGCCTGCACGTCTCGGTTGTATTGTTTGCTCAGGTTTTGGATTGTGATCATGATTTCACCTTATTTTCAAACCCGCCGCCAGCGCCAACTGCCCCACACCAGCAGCCAGACGAGAATGAGTTGCAGGAAGGACATAACGGCCGTTTGCCACACAAACCGCGCCGGT
This sequence comes from uncultured Ardenticatenaceae bacterium, assembly GCA_964405285.1. GTDB lineage: Bacteria > Chloroflexota > Anaerolineae > Promineifilales > Promineifilaceae > Leptovillus. The sequence continues at coordinate 4,487 of CAYONK010000156.1, read as the reverse complement.
ACATCCACCAGTGGTAGCAGCGGCGCGGGCAGGGCCGTAGATTCAGCCATATATTGGAAGCCTGCCCGCAGCGCCAGCGTCAGCCAGGCCGCTGGCAGCGCCGCGTGCAGCCAGTCATGGACCGGCCGAACGATCATCACTACTGTGAGAAAGCTGTAGATGGCGACCCCGCCGCCCAACAAGGCCGCCCGCTTGCGCGTTGGATGTCCGGCCGCCAGCAGTACACTCAGGCCAGAAGCGAACAGCCCTGCTGGTAAAATCGTCGTCAGCCAGATGCGCACATATGGCCCAAAATACAGCCCGCCCAACCGCAACCAGCCAAACACGCCGGTGATAACCGCTGCCAGAGTCACCATCAGCGTCACCGCCGCCCAAACCCCAAGCACTTTGCCTGCCAGGTAGAGGCCAATCGAGACAGGCAGCGTATCGCGCAGTTCCGCCACGCCCAACTGCTGGTCTCTGGCAATGGCTTCGGCCACAATGGGCGGCAAAGCCAGCAGCATGAGCAGCAGCGCCACCGGCGTCACGCCCAAGATCAGGCTAAAGGTGGCGGCCGTGACGGCTATTTCTCTCATCTCCGGTGGGGGTGGCTCCAATTCGTTGGTGATGAGAAACAGAAACAGCAGCAAAATAGCCACAAAGCAGAGACCCATCAGCAGCAAACTGCGCCGGCGCCATTGCAGCCACAGCTCATACCACATAATGCCCCATAACTGATTCCAGGCTACCTTCATGCGTCATCTTCCTTATTAGTAACGTAGGGCGATTTTGCAAAATCGCCCTCGCCCGATTTGGAAAAATCGGGCTACTCAATGCCCAATAAACGCGCCGCGTTCTGGCTGCGACGCAAGGCCAACCCGATCAAAAGCAGGCCGCCAATAACCAGGGTGATGCGGTTCAGGGCGTACATCTCATCGCTGACGTTGGCCGCGCCGGGCTGCAAATAGGGCAGCAGCGGCGCAATCCAGCGCAGTTCAACGGGCAAACCGCCACTGCTCACGGCCGACGCGCCGCACAAGACCAACACAACCAACGCGCCCAGGGTTCCTTGTCGCGTCAGCAATGCCAGATAGAGTCCCAGGCCCACCAGCCAGAAGAGGGGCGGCAGCCAACGCAGCAGCAACTCGCCGAAGCTGGCTTCGGCGTTGAGCGCCAGGGTGAGCGGGGTCGCCAGCCCGCCCAACAGCAGACTGAGCAGCAGCAACAGCCCCACGCGCTCCAAAATGGTGTAGATGATGGGGCGCGGGGCGGCGAGCAGTAGTTCCAACGGCCGTTCATCCTCCGGGGAAAACAGATACGCCGCCTGCCACCCGGCAAACAAGGGGATGAGCAACTCGACGACGCGGCTGGCGGCAAAGGGGCCAATCTGCCCACCCCACCGGGACGCCGCCAACAGCAACAGCAGCGCAATGACACCGCCGCAAACGGCCGTTAACCACCCATTGATCCGCCTGAAAGAGACGCCCCAGGCGATAGGCCATTTGTTATTCATAAGAGGAGTTGATAGTTGATAGTTGGTAGTTGATAGTTGGTTTATGGGTTGTGCGTTATGCCTTGTTCTTCGCGGCCGCCGAGCCAGAGGGCGTAGGCAAAGGCGAGCAAGGCCAGCGCCCACAGCCACGCCCGGCTGTCGGGGCTGAACAGGTCAGGCCAGTAAAGGACAAAAGCGCCCAGGTTGTCCCCGGTCAGGCGGATGGTTTGCAGCGCCCACAGGCTGAGGCTGAACAGCATCCCCATCTCTGACGCGCCGGTGAGTACGGTGATGAGGAAGGCGAGGGCCGCGAGAAAGGTCATCGGAGCCAGCCAGGTGGCGATGAGCGGCCAGAGATTTGCCGTTGGCAGCAGCAGGGCCAGGGCCACGCTGCTCAAGATTGCCAGCAGCAGGTTGAAGCCGAAGACAAGCAGCAGGCGGGTGAGCAAGAGGAGACGGGGGGAAACGGCCGTGGTCATCTCCAATTCCCACACGCTCTCCGCCGGGCTGTACAGGGTGGCAATGCCCACCGCCGCCACAACGGGGGCCAGCAGCGCCAGCGGCAGTCCGGCAGCCGCGCCACCGCCTTGCCAGACAACCGAAAGCGCCACGCCGAGCGTCATCACCAGCAGAGAGGCCGCCCAAAGTTCGCGGCGCACCACCCGCGCCTGGGCCACCAGCAGCAGCCACAGCCAGGATTGGCCGATGGCGTCGCGCCAGGTGGGGGCGACTTGGGGCGCAGGCAGTTCTGGCAGCAGGCGGGTTAGCAGCGCCTCGGTGGCGTTTGGCGTGGGCGGCGCGGGTGGCTGAGTCAGTTGGCGGAGGAGGGGCAGAAGGGCGGCCGTTTCCGCCTCCGTCGCCCCATCTTCCTGCAAACGCGCTCTTAATTCTGGCTCGTTGATGGTTCGCTCCATGCTTCTGTCATCTCCTCCCGCAGCTGCTTGAGGGCCAGCGAAAGGCGAGATTTAACTGTGCCGACAGGAATTTTAAGAATGTCGGCGATTTCCGCCAGGGATAGCTCTTCGACGTAGCGCAGCAGTAGGGTTTCCCGTTGGTGTAGGGGCAGGTGGGAAACGGCCGTTACCGCCGCCAGGATGGTTTGTTGCTGGATAACGGCCGTTTCCGGTCGTTCTGGGGCCGCAATCAGGCGAATTTCCCCATTATCAGACCCGGTGTGGCGCATCTCCGCCTGTTTGTAATGGTCGCGCACCAGGTTGACGCCGATTTGATAGAGCCAGGGCTTGAACGGCCGTTGGCCATCATAAGAGCCAATCCCACGCAGCAGCCGCACCATCGCCTCTTGCGTCAGGTCTTCCGCCAGCGGGCGGTCGCCGCCCGTCAGTCGGTACAAAAAGCCAAGCAGTGGGGCGTGATGGCGCGTGACCAAGGCGCGTAGCGCTGTCGCGTCGCCCTGTTGCACTGCCTGAGCCAGCGCTTCACTGCTGCGGTTATCTGTATCTGCGCCTGTCACGGCCGTTAACAAGCTCCTGAATCGGTAGTATGCTGCTGATGATACCTGATACGAGGTTCAGGCTGAAAGGTTCACGCGCCGGAAGTCGTTACCGTTCACGCTGGCGGCTGCTGTTTCATCCCGGTATCTGTGACCCGGCGGGTGTGCAGCATGGAGTGGAGAAGCGGGCGGCGGCGCTTAAGCCGAGAGGCGGATAGCGAAGCGCTGTGCGAGTAGGTTGAGGAAAGTGGGGCCATCGGCAACGGCCGTTTCCTGACGATGGCCGTTGCTGGTGACGATGAGCCGGGTGTCGGTCAGGGTCATCCGGCCGTCGGGCGTGGCTCTGCTGCAGAGACGCTGGCGGGTGAAGTGGGAGTCCGGCGAGGTCTGGTGGTAGGAGCGCACAGGTGGGCCAGGCCGATGAGCAGGTCGGGTTGGAAGGCGTGGATTTCTTCCACGATGAATTGGGCCAATTCCTGGATGCCGGGGATGAGGGCGGTGAATTGGGCGGTTGGCGTGAGGGGTTGGGTCATAGGCGCTCTGTCTCCAGTTTGCTGGGCAACGGCCGTTGCCACAGCGCTTGGCACAGTTTTACCGGTGAAGGCGAGGAGGGACAACGGTTATGGAGTGTCCACTTTCAGCCAGCCCAGGCCAAGATCATCTGCCGTTGGGCGACCGTTTCCGGCGACCGTTTCCACTCATCTGGCGTGCCTTCACGCCAGGCGGCGATTTGGGCCAGCGCCTGCTCGCCTGTCAGCCCATGGCGAACCAGCCAGCAGCCGACGACGGTTCCGGTGCGGCCAATGCCGCCGAAGCAGTGGGCATAGACCGTCTCCCCTTGCGCCAGGGCCACGTCCAGGGTGTCGAGAATCTCGCCCATGAAGGCGGGCGAGGGCGTTCCCAGGTCGGGGATGGCCAGGCGGCGATGGGTGACGGGCTGGCCGCGCCCGGCGGCCAACTGCTCTATCTGGTCGGCGTAGGGGCGCAGGCTGTATTCGCCCGCTTCGGTCAGGTCGAGGAAGAAGGTGACGCCGCTGTCGAGATAGCGGGCGAGTTTGGCGGCGGCTTCCTGGGGGTCTTTGGCGCTGGGGTACTCACCGGCCAGGAAACGGCCGTTGCCGGGCATCGTCACGCCTGGCGGCGTCACCCAATAGGCGTCGGGGGTGGGCAATGATAAGGTCATGGGGCGTTCTTCTGCGATCTTCCTGTAGTTTGCTCTCTTTGGATGATAACGTATTCAAGGCGCATCGGCCGGGCGCAAGGTGCGCAAAATCGTCTCAAAGACGATCCGCATTTCACCCAACTCCTCTGATCTGACCACGCCGCTCAGGGCCACCACCGGCTGCGGGCTGTCGGGCAGCGGGTTGGCAGCCGCGCCCAAGAGCAAAACCATCTCCGCGTCATCAGCCAAACGATAGAGGCCAACGACGATATGGGGATGATGGGGCAGCGGTTTCGCCGGGTCTAACGCTGTGATCCCTTCGCCAAACCCGTCCAGCAAAACCGCTATCTCTGCCAGCGGGGTAGCCCCCATTTGCCGGTTGAGATTGTGCAGCAAATCAAAGG
>CAYONK010000155.1:7741-8802 GCA_964405285.1 uncultured Ardenticatenaceae bacterium | reverse complement strand
TGAGCGTGAACAGGGTAGCAGACGCCAATGTCAGGCCCAAATTGAGAATTGCTGAGAACACGGAACACAGAAACGATGGAGTTGAAAGAACTAGAAGCTCTCATGCACGCTTTTGTCGCCGGAAAGGGGTGGTATGCGGCCGATTCGCCGAAGGCGCAGACGCCGCGTAATCTGGCGACGTCGTTGGTGATTGAGGCGGCGGAGGTGCTGGAGCATTTCCAGTGGCGGGGGGATGTGAGTGATGAGGAGGCGTTGGCCGGGGAGTTGGCGGACGTGGCGCTCTATCTGTTGCAGTTGGCGAGTGTGTGTGGGATTGATTTGGAAACGGCCGTTCTCCGCAAACTCGCCCTCAACCAAACCCGCGAGTGGCCCGACCCATGAAAATTTTGGCGGTCAGCGACCGGGTGTTAGACGTTCTCTACCAGGGCCATGTGCGTGAGTATATGCCCGATCTGGACCTGATCATCGGTTGTGGCGATTTACCTTACTATTACCTGGACTTTTTGATCTCGGCGTTGAATGTGCCGCTGCTCTACGTGCGCGGCAATCACGATCAGGGGCCGCAATATACGGCCGACGGCCGGGTGCTAAACGAGGTGCCAGGCGGGATTAATTTACACGGGCAGACCTATGAGTTTCGCGGGCTGCTGTTGGCTGGACTGGAAGGCTCCATGCGCTACCGGCCGCACGCCAGCCTGATGTACACGGAGCGGGAGATGCGCTGGCAATTCTCCCAGTTGGTCCCCCGTCTGCTGTACAATCGCAGCCGTCACGGCCGTTATCTGGACGTTCTGGTCACCCATTCGCCCCCCTTTGGCATCCACGACCGGCCCGACTTGCCGCATACTGGCTTCAAGGTTTTCTTGACCTTGATGCGGATGTTCCGGCCGCGTTATCTGTTGCACGGCCACATCCACCTCTACCGGACGGATGCGGTGCGTGAGACGCAGTTTGAGGAAACGGCCGTTATCAACGTTTACCCCTATCGCTTACTGACGATTGATGTGTAGAGTGTAGAGATTGCTCTCTAGCTCTACACTCTACACTCTACACTCTACACT
>CAYONK010000155.1:0-7641 GCA_964405285.1 uncultured Ardenticatenaceae bacterium | reverse complement strand
CTCTACACTCTACACTCTACACTCTACACTATTCTATCTGGCTGGAGGTTGTGTGAAGGATTATTTGGTGCGCGTGATTGCGAAGGAGGCCGGGGTGCGTGGCCTGGCCTGTGTGACGACGAGCTTGTGCAATGAAATTGCCGCCCGCCACGAGGCGGCTCCGACGGCCGCCGCCTGTCTGGCCAGGGGGCTGACGGGTGGGGCGTTGATGGGAGCGCTGCTGAAAGTGGGGCAGCGTCTGGCCATGAAACTGGAGGGAGATGGCCCGCTGGGTAAAATTTTAGTCGAGGCAGACGCCTACGGCCGTTTACGCGGCTACGTCGGCAACAAAACCCTGAACCTTCCTCTGGTAGCCGGGGAGCAGGACGTGGTAAACGCCCTGGGGCAGTTTGGCTTTCTGACGGTGGCGAAGGATTTGAAGCTCAAAGAGCCGGTGGAGAGCGTCGTCCCACTGCAAACGGCGACGGTGGACGCCGACCTCACCTTCTACCTGAACCAATCGGAGCAGGTTCCCTCAGCGGTAGAGATTGGCGTGCTGGCGGAGCCGGATGGGACGATCAAGATGGCCGCCGGTTTCCTCATCCAGGCGCTGCCGCCTTACGAGGAGGCGACCATTCAGCGGATTATCGGCCGCATCCGGAATATGCCGCCCATCGAACAACTGCTGCGCGAAGGCTCCGGGCCGGAAGATTTGTTGGCGCTGCTCTTTACCGGGCTGGCGTATGAGGTGTTGGAGGAACGGCCGTTATCTTTCCGCTGCGCCTGCAGCCAGGAACGCTCCGAACAGGCCCTCATCAACCTGGGACGGGAGGATCTGGCGAATTTGCTGGAGACAGAAGGCGAAGCGGTGGTGGACTGCCACTTCTGCGGCGCGCGTTACCTCTTCGACGCCGAAGATCTTGCCCTTCTTCTGGTCGGCATGGACTAGCTGCCGCCAGCTACCAATCCGGGTCTACTTCCTTCCAGGTTTTGTTCACCACGATGTCTACCAAATCCTCGTCGTAGGAGAGGCGGATGTTGACAGTGGCAACGGCCGTTTCCATAATGTCGTCGTCATACGGCCGTTGCCCCATTTTTCCCATCTGTTCCTTCAATTGGGGCAGGGTGATGGCCACACGCCGCGCGTTTTTGCGGTAGTTTCGCACCTTCAGCAGCGCCACAACGATGTCGGTCAGGCGAATGGCCAGCTCTTTTTGCTGCGCCTTGCCCAACGTCATGTCGAGTTCCATCTCCCTGAGGTCTTCGTATAGTTCGTTGGCGATGGCATAGCGGAACCACGCCTCGTTGGTTTTCTCCTCATCGCTTTGCCAGAAGCGATCATCCGGGATCGAGTCAAGCTCCGGCAGCGATATGGCTGGTGGCGGCAGCATCTCCGAATTGGTTTGCGGGAGTTCGGCCAGAATTTTGAAGGCCACGTACAAGACGAACAACGTGCCGAGCAAAACCAACAGCGCCCCCTCAAACAACGAAAAGGGCAGCAGCTTAATCAGCAGCCAACTCAAGCCAGCAGACCAAAAGACCAGCAAGCCAATTGCCAACGTGCCAATCAACAAAAAAACAAGGATCATAAACAATACACTGAGTAAAAATCGCATACAATCTCCTCGAACGGCGGAAGATAGGATTGAGGATATAGAAGTTAGATGGGAACGGCCGTTTTCGTTTTAATCGCGCTCAATACCACACTGGTGCGAATTTTATCCATGCCAGGGATGGGGGTCAGCGTCTCCAGGATGAATTGCTCCAGATGCTTACGATTGCGCACAATCACTTTGAGCAGATAATCCGACTCGCCGGTCAGGTGGTAGCCCTCGATCACTTCGGGCAGGGCGCGCACGGCAGCGCTAAAGGCGGCAACGGCCGTTGGGTCATGTCGCGCCAGCGTCACCTGCACGATGCACATCATGTCATAGCCCACTGCCTCATAATTCACCAGGGCGGTATAGCCGTCAATCACGCCGGCCTCTTCCAGCTTGCGCAGTCGTTTTTGCAAACCGGGCGGCGACAACTCCACCCGCCGGGCCAATTCCGCGTTGCTGATGCGGGCATCCTCCTGCAAATAGAGCAGCAATGTTCGGTCCGTTTCGTCTAACATAATACTCATACCTTGAATTGTAGCAAATCCCCCACAAGCTACCTAATTGTAAGCGTTCAGCCATAACCAAGACCTGACAGGTTTTGGCCTCAGGCGCTTCCTCATTGAACGAGAAAAAACCTGTCAGGCCTGAACGTTTACACCTGATTGGCCCAGACCGGAAGGGTCTCTCGGCCCCATTGGGTCTTACGCGGCGATAACGCGCATGGGCCATTTGCCTTGCTTGCTGGCCAGGTAAGCTACCCGTTTGCGGCCAAAGTCGGGGTCTAGGGTAGAGAGGGGGTGTAAACGGCCGTTGACCACCACATCCGGGTCAATCGCGCGCAGCTTCGTACTCACCCAAAACGTCGGCGCGGCTTCATCCCAGGCGAATCCGGTTTGGGGCCGGACAAGCGCCAGCGTTTGCCGCAACTTCCCGTCCGGGTGGGCGTTTAATTTCGCCCAAAATGGCTCATCCGTCCCCCAGAAGTCCGCCTCGACGATTGCGCCTACGGCCAGGCCGCGCCGGATTGCCTGGGCTGTCAGCTCATACAACCCCACCTCGCGGAAATTGGCCCAGCTGGCGTCGTCGGCGGCCATAAACGTGTGGCCCAGCCATTGGGCTGCCGCCAACGAGTCGGTGGCGATCCGGCCGTCTGCCACCAGCAGATGGTCCAGCGCAAAGGCTACGTCTTCTGGCGCGGCCAACCCCAGCCCTTGCGCATCCCGCAAAAAATAATCCAGCCGATCGGCGCAGAGACGGGGCGATGGCTGTTCTAACAACGGATAGTTTGTCTCATCCAAAAACAGACGCCAATCGTAGCCGTGCCGCGCCAGGATGCCCGGCACGTCGGATTGGGCCAAAAACGGCTCTTTCTGCTCGTCGTGGTAGCCCTGGCTATCGTGCCCGTCGAACACGTAATCAATCACGTGGCTAAACGCGGTATGGCTCACATCGTGGAGCAGCGCGGCGATCTGTTCCGGTAGTTTGCCACCCAGGCGGCGCACCAGCAACATCGCCCCCACCGAATGCTCAAAACGGGTCACCGGTTGGGTTATGCCGATGAGGGCGCTGATGCCATGCTGCAAGACGCCGCGCAGCCTCCGAAGCGCCGCGCTCTCCAGTAAATCGAGCAAAACTGGCTCCTCAATAAGAATTGTTCCGTAAACGTCATCTTGATAATCCATCACTTATTCCTGTCATAGGCGCTATTCTGGTATCATAGGGTTCATTGACCCGGCGGATAATCATACCTTGTTTGCTTGCCGGGTGGCATAGTAGCTTATGAATAGACCAGCGCTCCTTCTTCTCTTGCTGTTTTTTGCCGGGCTGATGGGCTGCCAAAGCGACGAGCGACCGACGCCTACCCCTTTTCCCACGCCGCTGCCTCAGGCGGCGCTGCCCGGCGCGCCGCAGTTAGCCCAGGGGATTCCCACCACGCTGGCCGATCTGCTGGACAACCCGGAATTTTTCTCCGGGGCGTTGGTGCAGGTGTCGGGGCAGTTCGGTCAGTTGCCGCGCCTGGTGTGCGGCCAACTTGCCCCTCACCTTTCTCCGGCTACCTGGACGCTGCAAGATGGCGACGCGCTGATTCAGGCGGGTGGTTTTGCTGGACCCTTGCGTGAACTCTTCCCTGACGATCTGACGTTGACGGTGGTGGGGCGCTGGCAGCAGTGGCGTGGTCCGGTTGGTTGTGGCAAACAGGCCGTGGTGCGCGAATTTTATTACCTGGAAGTGACGCGCCTGCTCTCGCCCAATCAACTGGTACGGGTGACGTTGACGCCGGGTGGGTTGCCCCCAGCCGCGCCGGAACCCCCTGAGCAGGAGACGCCAACGGCCGTTTCCCCCTTCCCTGATCAACCTGAACCGCCGGAAGGAACGGCCGTTACCTCACCTTCGCCAACAACCCCCTCAACTCCTGGCGAAGTCGTAGCCACACCCGCGCCAGACTCAACCCCTACCCGCAGTGAAGCTGGGGAAGAAGATGACGATGACAACGGCGCCCTGCCGGGGCAAACCCCGCCGAACCAGACTCCACCGGGACAAACCACGCCGGGCAGTACACCCTCGCCGACGGGAACACCGGGCGGTAATGGGAACGAACCTGCCCCGCCGGGCATCCCCGGACAGGCCACCCCCACTCCTGGCGGCCAGACCGTCGAGCGGGGCCAACTGGCTGATTTCGATGCTCGTTATGATGCCTGGGCCGCCGGAGAAATCCACAACTGGCGTATCTCGCTCCGGCCCGGCAAACCTATCACCGTCAGCCTGATCGCCGAGCCGGAGATCAACACCGCGATTCGTTTGCTCTCGTCTGCCGGTCAGGTGTTGGATACTCAGGATAGCGCCCCTGCCGGACAGGTCGAATCGCTTGAGATAAATGTCAGCGCGGCCGGCGATTACGTCATTCAGGTATACGCCACCGACAACCGGGCTGGCCGTTATTATTTCTCTTTGTGGGATGACTTTGGCGCAATGCGGCCGATGGGCAACCTATCGCCGAACGCCTTCCGCAGCGCGCAATTGGGCGATTTTGCCATTCACGTCTGGTTCTTTCAGGCGGAAGCCGGCCGTCTCATCACTCTGGAAACGGCAACCCCTGCCTCATATGAGCTGATCCTCACCTTGCTCGACACCAACCAAAACCTGCTCACCTTTGAGATAGACACGATTAGAAACTTTCAGATACCGGTCACGGGTTGGTACAGCGTCGAACTGGAAGAGACGCTTGGCGAAGTGACCGATTATCAACTCACCCTCACGATTCAGTAGCTGTCGAGAAACGCCCGCGACGATAGGCAGCGCTTCCCCATCCTCCAATCACCAATCCCTACCTCACCAGCAAGGGTGGGACGTCGGCGAAGGTTTCGCCGGGGGAGCCGTCGGGGGCGAGGGTAGGCAGGCGTTCTAGCGTGGATTGGCTGTAGAAGCCGACGATGGTCCGGTAGCTGCCGGGCGAGGCGTCTGCGGGGATGGGGATGGCGTGGATTTGCTGGAAGATGTCGCCCGTCTGCCAGTTCCAGGCGGGGGCGTCTAGCCGGTCTTGCTGGCTGAGGACGCTGCCCTCTGGCGTGAGAACCTGGGTGAAGAGGACGGTGTCTGGCGTGAAGCTGGGGGGCACGGGCGGCCCGGCCTGGGTCGGGTCGAGGACGCGCCAGGTGGTGAGGAAAACGGCCGTTTCCCCCCCCATCACCCCCTCAGCCAACCACTCCGCGCCCAACAATTCCACCGCGCCGTTGAAGTTGGCAACGGCCGTTTCCCCCACTCCTTCTAGCGGCAGCAGCGCATACACCGCAAACGACGGGTCCAGGTCCGTCGGGCGCAAGTCTCGCTCTTCAATCAGGCGCAAATAGGGGGCAAAGGCGGCGTGGGGCGGCGTCGAACTGGGGATGATCGCCTGGGCCGCCCCGCCGCCCGGCCACAGCAGCGCCCCCCGCGCATCCACCCAATGCAAATCGGCGGCGGCGTGGGGGCGCAGCACCAGGGCGATAGAGGGGTCGTGGGCCGGGCCGGGGTAGACGGTGGAGAGCAGGATGGGCGGCGCGGCCTCCGTCTCCTCCACGTGGGACAGGGCGGCCACCAGATTCACCTGATACGCCCCGCGCACGTCCGGGTCCTGCGCCCAACGCCAGAAATAGTCATAGCTGCTCACCGCTCCGGCGACGAGCAGCCAGAGCAGCGCCCCGCCAACCAGCCAGGCTGGGCGGACAGCCCATCGGCCGCGCAGCCAATCGGCCAATCCCATGAAGCCGACGGCCGGCAGCAGCATGACGGCCGGTTGGGCGGCCATGTTGCGCGTGGTGTTGGCCGTCGCCCCGGTGATCAGCGAGGGGATGATGCCGACGGCGAACCAGAGCAGCAGCAGGGCGTGGGCCGGACTGCGCCAGCGCCAGAGGGAGAAGGCCAGACCGAGCAGGAAGAAAACGGCCGTTATCGCCTCAAACACCGGCCGCCCAGGGATGTTGTAGGCCAGAAAGCGGTCCCCCGCCCCCGGCCAGACGAAGGCGAGCAGCGCCCCGGAGACGTTGCGCAGAACCGGGCCAAAATTCCCGGTGCGCAAATCTTGCAGCGGCCGGTCCAGCATGTCCAGCCGGGTCAGCGCCTCCGGGTGCAATTGCAGATAGACGAACATTGGCGTCACCAGCAGCCCGGCCAGCAGCAGCCCGGCGACCGTCGGCCCCCAGGCGCGGCGGAACAGCGGTCGGTGAATCAGGGCCAGATAGAGCAGGAAGCCGGGGAAGATGAGCCAGGCGACGCGGGCGGCCAGATAGATGTGGAGGGTGAAGGCGACGGCCACGCCGAAGGCGGCGGCCAGCCACCAGCGCCGGTTTCCCGATTTTTCATTCGTCACAATGAGCCAGAAAAACCAGATGGCGGCGGCGGTGAAGAAGGGGAGCATCCCGGCGCGGAGGGCTTCGCGGCTGCTGGCCAGGGGCCAGAAGGAGAGGGCGTAGAGGGCGGCGGCGAGAACGGCTGTTTCCCGCCCAAACGCCCGCGCCGCCCACAACGCCATCATGCCAATGGCCGCCACGCCAAAAACGACGTTGACCAGCCGTAAGGCAAACAAACCCTCACCAAAGAGCCACATGCTCAGGGCGGCGGTGTAGCTGTAGAGCGGTTCACTGCCATAGTTGAGGGGAAAATAGAAGAGGTAGACGCCATCCAGCACCCCCAGCGCCTCCCGTCCGTGGTTGGCTTCGTCGTGGGTGAGGCCAGGGGGAACGGCCGTTAACGCCACCCCCCGCACCGCCAAAGCCAGCAGCAAAATCAGCGCAACAAGCAGGACAGTGCGTTTCATGGGAGTTGGGAGTTGATAGTTGGGAGTTGATAGTGGAGAACCAAACTCCCAACTATCAACTCCCAACTATCAACTGTCCTTCACCCCTACCGCGAATACTTCGCGCTCGAAGAACCAGCGGAAGGGGGGCAGGTCGAAGGCGACGCGGCGCAGCCCGGCCATGAGGAAGTTCTCCTGCCGGTTTTGCGGCGGCGAATCGAGCCAGACGTGGGCTTTGAAACCGGCGGCGTTGAGCGCCTTTTTCATGCTGCGGATGTCTTGTTCGTTGACGTGGACATCGAGGTTAACGGCCGTTATCGCCCGTGGGTCTTTGGGATACTTGTCGCCCTCGCCCAACAGGGTCCGCACCCGGCGCACCCAGGGGTAGGCGTACTGGTCGTACCAGCGGTTGGGGGCGGTGTGGATGATGAAACGGCCGTTGGGCTTCAACACCCGCCTTACCTCCAACATCGCCGCGTGCAATTCCCAGGGATAGAGATGCTCCACCACGTCGAACATCAGCACCCGGTCGAAATACTCGGAGGGGAAAGGCAAAAATTTGGCGTCGGAGCGGCAGGCTCCGGCCTTCACCGTCGCCGGGTCGCCCCCTTCCTCGGCGATCCGCGCCCGTTCCGCCTGGATCACTTCGCGGGTCATCGAAGTGGCCGCCTCGGCGTAATCCAGGCCATACGCCTCAATGCCCAGGCGCATACAATGGCGCAAAATCTCGCCCCGGCCGCAGCCCACGTCCAGAATCCGCATCCCGGCCGTTACCTCCGCCACCGCAAA
>CAYONK010000154.1:4096-8805 GCA_964405285.1 uncultured Ardenticatenaceae bacterium | reverse complement strand
GCCTGCACGTCTATAGCTAACGCGCCAATCTGGTTTGGCGCGATCAGGGCAACAGTGATAGCCCCGGCCAGAACCAGCAAAAGAGCAAGAATGTAGACGACGAGGACCGCCCACGCCCGCTTAAAGCGGGTTCGGTTGATAAAGAAAATGACAGCCGGGTTCAAAATGTAGGCCAGGATGGCCGAAATGGCCAGCGGCGCGATCAGGGCGCTGGCGGCCTGAATCAAAGCAATCAGCCCCAGCAGCATCAGGATAAGCACAAGATAACGAGTTGTTTTGCTCCAACTTTTGCTCATGAAGTGTTCTTCCAATCAAATGGTTGGTTAGATGTCCAGCTGCGTCATTTAACCAGAATCGAGTGATTTGTTCAAGTCGGTTATCCGGTTATGCTGCACTATACGGAAGTTTATCATTTTTTGCTGCGGAAAAGCCTTTGCGTTAAGGTTCTGAACTCTGTTGAGCAGACGATATTTGGAGGATAGGCAACGTGCTGGTTTATTTGTCACAAGGGCTGGTGTTGGGATTTTCGGCGGCGGCGCAGCCGGGGCCATTTCAGGCCTTTTTGCTGGCGCAAACGATCCGGAACGGCTGGCGGCGAGCGATCTGGGCTACCTTTGCCCCGCTGGTGAGCGATGGCCCCATTATTTTGTTGGTGCTGCTTGTCCTGACGCGCACCCCGGATTGGTTCTTGCACCTGATGCGCCTGGTGGGCGGGTTGTTTTTGCTTTACCTGTTCCGGGGCGCTTACCAGACGTTTCGCCGGCCGCCAGTGATGGAGGTCTCTCCGGTGGCGGCGCAACGAGGTGTGTGGCAAGCGGCTTTAATGAATGGCCTCAGTCCGAATCCTTATATCTTCTGGGGAACCATCAGCGGACCGATCCTGATTGCTGCCTGGCGGCAGTCGCCGTTGTGGGGGATTGGCTTTATGGTGGGTTTTTATGGGATGTTGATCGGGGGCTTTATGGCATTTGTGGCTTTGTTTGCCGCGGCGAAACGCCTCGACTCGCGCATGAGCCGTTTGTTGAGCGCTGTCTCGGCGCTGGCGCTGCTGCTGTTTGCGCTGTATCAGCTCTCGGCTGGCGCATATGGTTTGTGGCGGTTGTATGGTTGAGTGAGGGGGTGAGGTGGGTCGGAGTGTAAGATGAACTGCAATTTTACCCTGGTATCGTACTGCCTATGGTCAAAATTGCCGTCATCATTCTGACTTTGAACCAGCGCGATAAGACGATGCAATGCTTGTACTCGCTGTACGCCAGCAGCTCGGTCCGATATTCAATCTTGGTATGGGATAATGGGTCACAGGATGAAACGGCCGTTGCCATCTGCCAGACCTATCCCGATGTTTTTGTCCACGAACATCCTGTCAACCTCGGCGTTGCTTCCGGACGCAACGCTGCTGCCGCCTTAGCCAGCGATACGTTTGACCCAACTTACTTTCTCTTTCTCGACAACGACATCCTGGTAGAACCCGGTTTCATCGAAGCTCTTCATCACCCATTCACTCAGGATAAGCGCGTTGGGCAAACGCAGGCCAAACTGCGCTTTATGCACGACCGCGAGCGGTTGAACGACGGCGGCGGTAACACCATCAATTTCACCTTTGGCCAATTCATGCCCGTCGGTTTCAATGAAATAGACCTGGGTCAATATGACACCGCCAAACCTTGCATCTCTTGTGGTGGGGCGATGATGGTACGCCGCGACGTGTTCGAGCAATTAGGTGGCTTCGACGCCATCTTTGACCCCTTCGGCCCTGAAGACGCGGACTTCTCCTTGCGTTTGCAAAAAGCTGGTTACACCGCTCTTTACGCCCCTCAGGCTGTCGCTTACCACGAGGTGAGCCACACCTTTGGCAAAGGGTACAGCGAAGAGTACGCTCGCCTGAAATCGCGCCATTGGCGCACCTTTATGAGGCGGCACGCCACGCCCGCGCAAAAGCTTTCCTTCTACGTCATCGGTACGCCCTACTTGGGCTTAAAGGTGTTTGTGCGCGAGGCCCGGCGCGGCAACCTCGGTGCGGTTCGCGGCATTGTTCGAGGGTTGTTCGATAAATCATAACAGGACGCTGCCCTTCTCCAGGTTATTTGCGTTTCAGCCAGAGAAAAAACAGTATTCATGGTTACAACAGCAGATAGTTACATCGAACGAGTACACGTAAAAATTCAGGAAAGCCAGGCGGCACAACTCGCTCTGTTGGGGGGGATTGTGCTGGTCGCGGCCGTTTTGCGTTTTTATAAGTTGGGCGAGTGGAGCTTTTGGTATGATGAGGTATTCACCATCAGCCGGACGACGGTCCATTTTTCTGGATGGGATGGGATGTGGGAACGGCCGTTTCCCAGCATCATCTGGTTTCCCGTCTCCCTCATCCTCACCGGGCAAGTTTTCAACTCCCTCGGCGTGGATGAATTCACCGCTCGCCTGATACCCGCCCTCTTCGGTCTGCTGGCTATCCCCGCTATCTACGTCTGCGCCCGCTGGCTGTTTGGCGCGGGTGTTGGCCTGCTCAGCGCCGCCATTCTGGCCGTCGCGCCCTCTCATCTGTTTTGGTCGCAAAACGCCCGCTTCTACACCGCCCTCATGCTCTTCGTCATGCTGGCCCTGTTCGCCTTCTTCTACGCTTTTGAGCGGAATCGGCCTGGTTTCATCATCCTGGGCTATGGGCTGTTCTACCTGGCTGTCTCCGAACGGCTGACCGCCTTACTGGCTTTCCCTTCCCTCCTGATTTACCTGCTGTTTGTCTACCTGTTCCGGCTGGAAAAAGGACCGGGCTACAATCGGCGTAACCTGTTGCTGGTTTTGGCCCCCTACGCCGGGTTTGTGGTCTTAGAATTGTTCCTGATGATGACAACGGGTGATTCTTTCATACGCAACGCAGCGGAGGTGTTTGGGGTCGATCGCGGACCGTCTCTGTTCCGCCTGGCGTATCGCATTGTTCTTGACATGGGCGTTCTGCTTTCAATCCTGATGGGGATTGGCGGGTTGTATCTGCTGCTCACAAAGCAGCGGGCCGGGTTTTTCCTGGTCTCATTTGCCCTCAGCCCGATACTTGCCCTGCTGCTGCTGAACCCATTCATGTTCACCGATGAGCGTTACGTGTTCATGATACTGCCCGCCTGGATTATTTTGGCGGCGGTGGCGATGCGGGAAACGGCCGTTCGCCTCAACCACGCCCCGCAGAGAACCCTCTTCGCCCTGGCCCTGCCGCTGCTGCTGCTACTCTCCAATGCCTTCACCGACATGCGCTACTACCAATCTAACCAGGGCCATCGGCTGGACTGGCGCGGCGCAGTTGCGCTCGTCGCAGACCAAGCGCAAGACGAAGACCTGGTAGCCACCAACCGAAATAGCGTCGTTGACTACTACTTAAAGCAAGAGACAGCGTTGCTTGATCTGATGCAACCGGTTGATGTTATGCAAAGCAAGCAGCGCTATTGGCTGGTAGTAGACGATTATGCCGAATGGTCAGCGCGGAACGTTACCATCTGGGCCGAACAAAACTGTGAACTCAAGTTGGCTGAACAACTCCTGCTGGAGCGCCCTCAATCATTGCGCGTCTATCTCTGCGATCCGGAGCGAATTGCCGGGCAGTCACGCTAAAATTTACTTCGCCCCATCTCATGCAACCAGCACTTTTTTGCTCCACCATCATCCCCACCGTCGGTCGGCCGTCGCTTGACCGCGCCGTATTGAGCGTCCTGAACCAGGATAGGAGCGGCGCAGCCGACTTTGAGGTGATTGTGGTGAACGATTCCGGCCGGCCGCTGCCAGAAGCCGACTGGAGACAGTCGCCCCAAGTGCGCCTGATCGAGACCAACCGGCGCAATCGCAGCGTCGCCCGAAACGCGGGCGCGGCCATCGCCAACGGCCGTTACCTCCACTTCCTCGACGACGACGACTACCTGCTGCCCCACGCCTTCCACGCCCTCCGGCAGGTCGCCCAAGATAACCCGGACGCCGCCTGGCTCTACGGTGGCTACAAACTGGTAGACCGGGAAGAGTCGCCTCTGGAAATCTGCCGCCCTGACGAACAGGGCAACTGTGCCGTCCGCTTCGCCATTGGCGAATGGCTGCCGCTTCAGATTTCTCTTATCCGCACCGACGCTTTCTTCGCCGTTGGCGGGTTCGCCTCTCTGGAGTCGCTGCTCGGCGGCGACGAGGATGTGGACCTCTCACGGCAAATATCGCTCACCTACGACATTGCCGGCACGCCAAAGCCGATAGGCGTGATTCTGTTCGGGCACGCGGGCAACACCACCACCAACTACGCCGCGCTGCGCCAACAAAGCCGCATCTCCCGCGAGAAGATGTTGTCCGCCCCTGGCTCTGCCCGGCGGATGTTGGATTCAGCTCGCAGCCGCTTTGCTTACGTGAATTATTGGCAAGGGCGAGCTGTCTGGTGTTATCTGGCGTCTGTCTATTGGAATGCGCGGCACGGACGGCCGTTAACGGCCGTTAGCCGCTTCCTCTCCGCCGCTTATCTCTTCGCCCATTCTAGCCGTCACCTCTTTTCGCGCTATTTCTGGCGCGGCGCGGTTGGCCGTCAGCTGATTCGCGGCTGGCTCTCCACTGGAAAATAAATGTTCTGCTCCACCATCATCCCTACCGTCGGACGGCCGTCGCTCACCAGAGCAGTCGAAAGCGTCCTCAGCCAGCAATTGCCTGGCCTTTCCTTCGAGGTCATCGTCGTCAACGACGCAGTCGTCAACGAC
>CAYONK010000154.1:0-3996 GCA_964405285.1 uncultured Ardenticatenaceae bacterium | reverse complement strand
TTCCGCCAGCCCCCTGGCAGCAAGACGAGCGCGTGCGAATCATCCAAACCAGAGGGCATGAACGAAGCGTCGCCCGCAACACCGGGGCCGCTATCGCCAGAGGCCAATACCTCCACTTTCTCGACGACGATGATTGGCTGCTGCCTGGAGCCTTGCAGCGGCTGCACACCCTGGCGCAGCAGAGCGGAGCAGTCTGGGTCTATGGCGCGGCGCAGCTCGTCACCCGCCAGGGCGAACCGATCCTCGTCCTGCGCCCGGAGATGGATGGCAACTGCTTCATCCAGGCGATAGCGGGCGAATGGACCCCGCTACAAGCCTCGCTCATCCGCGCCGACGCCTTTTTCGCCAGCGGCGGTTTCAATCCGCTGTTGGCCGGACCAGAAGACAACGACATTCTGCGCCGCATCGCCCTGAGGCATGATCTGGCGGGCACGAAGGAGATCGTCGCCACCGTTGAATGGCGCGGCGCGACCAGCACCACCGATTACGATCAACACCCGACGCAAAGCCGCTGGGCCAGAGAGCAAATCTTGGAAGCCCCCGGCGCATTCCCCCGGATGCGGGCCTCGGCCAACTCTGCCTATTGGCGCGGCCGCATTGCCCGCGCCTACGCCACCTCTCTGGTGTGGAATTTGCAGCGCCGCCGTCTGCTGAGCGCCCTCAGCCGGGGCGTCTACCTGGCGGCGGCTCTCCTCCTCTCCATCCGTTTCTGGCTATCTTCTTCATTTTGGCAGGCTGTTGCCAAACCCCACGAGAGCCACGCCTTTCGCCGGGGAGAGATGGAACGCGGCAGCTAGAGGGCGAGGCTGCTGCGCCATTCTCAGCAGAAACCATCCCGCTTATCCCCGCATTCATCCCCGTTCGCCGGACGCCAAAACAGACGTTGCCTGAATTGGGCAGACGAATCTGAATCCTTTTTGCCTCTGCTCCGTTTTCTCTTATAGAAACCGGTTTTGTATTGTTTGCTTGAGGAACTATGGTGAAAGAATCAGACTTTGAGACAGTGCGCCGCGCCCAAAAGGGCGACGTGGAAGCAGTCGGACATCTGTATGACGCTTACCAGGAGCCTATCTTCCGCTACGTCTGGTCTCGCGTGCGCGACCGGCAGCTGGCCGAAGATTTAACAGGCGAGGTATTTGCCCGGCTGGTGACCCATCTGTCCACCTATCGGGAACAGGATGCGCCGTTTCGCGCCTGGCTGTACCGCATTGCCCATAATCTGGTGGTAGACCATTTTCGGGTGGAAAACGGCCGTTACCACACCCCCCTCCACCTGGCCGAACCCGTCGCCGAACCCCGGCCCGGTCCGGCCGCCATCGTCGAACGGCAGTTGACGATGGAGCGGGTGCAGCAGGCGTTGGCGGTGATTGATCCGGCGCAGCGCGAGGTGATTTTGCTGCGCTTTGCCCTGGGGCTGCCCCTGCAAGAGGTGGCTCTGGTCCTGGAAAAATCGCTCCCCGCCGTCAAATCGCTGCAACATCGCGGCGTCAAGGCAGTACAGGCTGCGTTACGAACAATCTAAATGGTGAAGAATATGAACGAAGAATGGGATGACTTTCAGATGCAAATTGAACGCCTGGAAGCGGGCGAACCAGTAACGGCCGTGATGGCGGGGCTGCCCGAAGCGGATGCTGAGATGGTGCAATTGGCCGCCATGCTGCGGGAATCGGCGGCCCCGGCCCGGTTTGAAGAAGATGTGGTGGCGCAGCGCGCCAGCGTGCTGCGTCTGGCCATGGCCCAAAAAGAGCAAAGCGAAACGGCCGTTCCGTTGCCGTTCTGGGCAGGGGTGCTGGCCTGGCTGCAGGCGCGCCCCGCCGTGAAGTGGGCCGCCATCGGCCTGGTTCCGCTCTTGCTGCTGTTTGTCTTCTTCGCCGCTTCCGGCCAGTTCCGCCCGGAGCAACCGGCGGAGCAGGTGGCTGACGCCCTGCCCGCCGCGCCCATTGTGGAGGAAACGGCCGTTTCCGCCGTCGCGCCCATCACCCAGCCAGAAGAGGTCGCGTCCGGGGGAATCACCGCGCCGGAAGAGGTGGCCGCGCCTGTGGCCGCCGCAGCGGATCCGACGCTTTACCTGCCTGTGGTCAATAGCCCACTGCTGACGACGCCGGCAACGGCCGTTTTGTCCGACATGCAAGGGCTGGTTGAAGTGCAAAACGACGAAGGTAACTGGGCCATCGCTTCCCACATCCTCACCCTCCAGGCAGGCCAACGCCTGCGCACCGGCGCATTCTCCAGCGCCAGACTCAGCTTTTACGATGGCAGCGAAGCTGTGCTTGGCCCCAACAGCGAGCTTTCCCTTGATGAAGTAGACGCGCAACTGCCCCAGGCAGGCTTCCGCACCGTCGTCCTCACCCAGTGGCGCGGCCAGAGCGACCACTACGTCGAATTCCGCAACGACCGGGGTTCCCGTTATGCCGTCAACACGCCCAACGGCGAAGGCATCGCCCGCGGCACCGCCTTCCAGGTGATCGTCACGCCAGACCTCCTTACCCGGTTTGTCGTCACCGAGGGGCGCGTGGACGTCAGCAACGCCAACGTCACCGTCTCCGTCACCGCCGGTCAGGCAACCTCAATCCCGGCCGGGCAAGCTCCCGCCTCGCCCCAATTTTATATCACCGGCGAGGGCGAGGTCTCCCAGATTGAACCAGAGTGGATTATCGGCGGCCAGAGCTTCAGCACCGACGATAACACCGTGATTGTCGGTGAACCGCGTCTTGGCGATCTGGTCTACGTGGAGGGGCGACTGCTGGCCGATGGAACCCGAATGGCCGACCTGATCGTTTTGTTGAGCCGGGCGGCTACCAACCGGTTTAGCCTTAGCGGGGTGGTCGAGGCGATCAGCGACACAACCTGGACCATCGCCGGGCAAGCCATCGTTGTGGACGATGAAACCCTCATGGACGACGGGATTGAAGTGGGGGACCGGGTGCGGGTGGATGGCGTTATCCAGCCGGGTGGCGCGCTGCTGGCGGAGCAGATCACGCTTCTGGACCCGGACCTGGGCTACCCGTTCCACTTTACCGGCGTGGTCCAGAACATCGGCGACACCGCCTGGACGATCTCTGGTCGGGTGGTGACAGTGGATGAGGAAACGGCCGTTTCCCCCGCAATTCTCGTGGGTGACGTGGTGGCGGTAAACGGCCGTGTGCTGCCCGGCGACATCTGGCTGGCGCAGACTATCACCCTGGTGCAGGCGGCCGGCGGCGACTTCGAGTTCACCGGCGCAGTGCAAAGCATAGACCCCTGGCTGGTAGCTGGCATCGCTTTCGAGACCCGCCCCTGGACCCTCATCGCCGACGACATCGCCATCGGCGACCTTGTCCTGGTGCGCGGCGTCATCCTCGACGATGGAACCTGGGTCGCCACCGTCATCAGCTTACTAGATGACCCCGCCGAGCCGACCATCGTCCTCATCGGCGTCGTCACCAGCATAGACCCCTGGGTCGTCAACGGCATCCAACTGGTGGTGGATGACGACACCCTGTTCATCGGAGACATCACCATCGGCAGCCTGGTCCGCGTGGACATCCTCCTGCGCGCCGACGGAACCTGGGTCGCCACCCGCATCCAGCAGCTAGACGCCAATCAGGGCTGTTTCACCGTTAGCAGCGTCGTTGTCAGCATCAACGGCAACCAGATCGTTCTGCGCGGCTGGCCCCCCATCACCCTGGGCGATAACGTGCAAATCATCGGCGACCTGTCACCCAACAGCGTGATCACCTTCACCGTCTGCGTGATTCAAGGAGCGCCCACCATTATCATCATAATCGTCATCACCCCAGTGATCATCGCGCCGCCGCCCGGCCCACCGCCGCCTGGATCGCCGCCGCCACCCCCGCCCGGTGATGATGGCCTGGTGACGATTTGCAAAGTCCCGCCAGGGAACCCCTCCGCTCGCCACACCATCCGGGTTGCGCCGCCGGCCGTTCAGGCCCACCTGGGCACCGGTTCTTTCCTGGGGCCTTGTCCCTAAAAAATTGACGATTAGCGATTGACGAT